>NZ_JBNGOY010000036.1:0-60241 GCF_050589805.1 Carboxylicivirga fragile
AGACTTATGTGATAGGGTTTGAAGGTTTGCACTTGGTCCATCATGGCAAAAGTGTTGTTTAGGTGCTTGATGTAGTTCATTTTTTAGTCAGTAGTTAGTAGTCCGAAGTGATTTGCCACTTGGTTAAATTTCGCTGCGCTTTAGATGATAGAACGAAGCTTCGCTTCTGATAGAACGGCTTCGCCTGTTAGAAACTAGAATGACTGTTTGTGCTGGATAAGCATCTTTTGGATGTCGTCGCGGTTGTAGTAGATGACACCACCTATTTTGGTAAAGGGAAGTGCGCCGTTGTTACGAAGATTTTGCAATGTGCCATTGGAAACTTCCAGTAGCTCTTTAACCTCGTTGGACTTGAGCCATGTTTTGGGTGTTGGTTTGACCGTTTCCTTAATGAGTTTCTCGATATCCTTGAGAAGGACTTTTTTAAATTCTGATAGATCCTCTGTTGTTAGTAGTTGCTCGAGGTACATCTTTGCTTTTTCTGTTCTCATAATAGTCGTTTTTGTACTCGTAAATGACTTGATAATAGATGATTGATTTTGAACGAGAACAAAGGAAAGAAATAGCTCAATACGAAAACAGTGACACGGGGTGACATCACCCCTGTGTCACCCCTCGTTAATAAATTGATAGTGTGTTGTTTGTGTTTTTGAAAAAAAATTAAAATTTATTTTCTTGAAATAATTTGAGCTGTTTTAAGACGATGGTTTTTAATTCATCAATTGAGCTTTTGTCAGGATCATAAAACTGATTTTTTAAACTATTATAAGATATGTTGTTTTGGTTAGAAGTAGATATGTGCTTAGCAAAGTAGGTAATGAGCTGTTTCTTATTGCGTTTTGGAAAAATACCTGACTCAACACATAGTCTAATGAAACATCCCAATTGAGCAACTGAGAGATTGGTTATTACTTTGTGCGTACGATCTGTCAATAAGGGATTGATTTTTTGCTCGTTAATGTGGCAGCTATTCTTAATGTATTCAATTTCGAGAGAGAGCCAATTGACCAAAGTTTCTTGCAGCGATGTCTTACCTAAGATATAGCCAGACTTTCTGAAAATAACGGTTTGTTTAATGCACTTTAAGAAATAGCCCAATACTTGTAGTTGATCTGTTTTAGTAGCCTCTGCATTATATTTATCTGTGATGAAACGTATGAAGTAGTCAATGCATTCATCGGAATTGAGATTATTGGCTATCATTAATTTACAAAGCAAATCATTGTGCTCAGTGTTTATGGTTATTTCAAGAAGTACCAATTCCAATCTTTCAAGCCAAGCGTATAAGAAGAATTTGTCGTGGTAGGTGTAGCTACTCTTATGTTTATTTATGAAATCGCTTATTGGATGAGCCATAATAAAAATCATCTCCGAAGAAAAACTATGGCTAATGAGGTTATTTATAAGCCTGAGATAGCGCTCTTTAATGATTGAGCGGTGATTTGTTTCACAAATTAAAGGTAGGGTTGCACTAAAGTCAATGTAATTTTTGAATTGATTATTTATGAATATAAGAACGTTGGCCAGTTTCTGAATTAATGGTTGAAGGTTGGTTTCAAGACAGGTAGCTTTATCTGGACAAGAACATTCCTTTTTGGATAGCTCATCAATCAATCGTATAAGATTTGATTGGTAAAAACAGATGACGTTTGATAGTTTCTTCTTTGATAGCTGCTGAGCTGATTTATGGAGTAGCTTGTTCTTGATGGATAATGGAATATCCTCTATCTCATCTGAGATTGATAAGCTTGTTTCTTTACTTTGTTTTAATAGGCAACTCTCTGCATTGCTGATGTTGGAAACCAATTTTTCCATGTGGTGAAGAAAATAGGTCATTGGCGACTAATTTAGGTTATGGTGTAAAAAGCAGTTCCAAACAATTCGGAACTGCTAATGCTAAATTATACACCAGACACACTAAAACAAAGCTAAATTTGACCAATCGCAATTAATTTTAGTCGAATATTGACAAATATAACTTAAACGGATGATCTATTTTTATGATCATTTGAGTTCGTTTCTAATTTATCGCGTAGCATATTTATATCTTCGCTTATTTTGTTCTCTAAAACCTTGGCATATATTTGAGTGGTGGCAATTTTGGTGTGACCCAATATCTTACTAACTGTTTCGATGGGCACTCCATTAGATAATGTAACAGTGGTTGCGAATGTGTGACGAGCCATGTGGAAGGTTAAGTGCTTTTTTACACCGGATATATCTGCCACTTCTTTTAAATAGCCATTGAGCCGTTGATTGGTAATCGGTGGAAAAATAGTGCCTTTATTAACTGCTTTGGGGTGTTCTTTATATCTCATAATTAATTCTTCAGCCTTTGCCAGCAAGGGTATCCTGACAGGTATATCTGTCTTCAGGCGCTTGGTAATAATCCACTTATAACCATCAATGCCTATGTGGATATTTTCATCGGTAAGACTCTGCATATCCATATAAGCCAAACCGGTATAACAAGAGAAAATAAAAAGGTCTTTTGTCAATTCCAGGCGATGGATATCTATCTCCTTCTCCTCTATCATCGTTAATTCTTCCTGACTCAAGAAGCCTCTTTCTGATTTTTTGTATCTTAATTTGTAAGTATCAAATGGATTATTCATCATCCACTTCAAGCGAACGGCTAAATTTAGTATACAACGAAGCCAAGCCAGGTGCTTCATTACTGAATTCTGTGATAAGCCTTTGTAATTTTCAAGCATTTTATATTCATTGAGAAAGACTTCGTAATCAACAATAAAACGGTAATCAATTTGACGTAAATAGATATCTGACGTTTTTAATTTTTTCTTCAAAAAAGCCTTTATATACTTATAGGTTACTTTATAATGCCGTATCGTGCTGGCACGAAGAATGGATTTTTGCGTGGAGTAATGATAATCGACTAAACGCAAAAGCGTTCTCCCCTCCTCTTTAATGCCCAGAAAATAATTTTTAATTATCTGAGGTGTTATAAGCTGTTCTTTAATCCTCAAGTCATGATAGATACTCTGAATCTTTGCTCTGTTTTCTTCCAGTAGCTTATTAATATGGTGGTGATTAAAATTTGTACCACCCATTACCTTCTCCTTCTTTTTATCCCAAAGGTCATTAGGACAAAATAACTTTGTAGAAACTTCTGTTTTCCTTCGGTTGACAGTTATCCTTATATAAATCCCTGCCATCTCGGATAATTTGCTTTTGTGGCGTACAATAAACTGCAGGCCGAATGATTGCGTGTTGTTCATCATTTTTGATTTTGGTGTGTATTATTTGTGTTTGATTTCAAAAAACCTCCTTTGAGGTCACAGAAAATTGTCAAACAGAACCAAAATCAATCATCTATAATTATTTTCAACTTCCTTTGAAGCCTTTGCTACCACTAATATAACAAAAATCTGTGACCTCACCTGTTAAATAGAACTAGAGGTCACGGAATAGGTCACAAAAAATAGGTATTTGGATGGATTATTTTAGATTACTTCGATTTGTGTAAAAATGAAAAAACCTGAAAATCAATCGATTTGCAGGCTTTTGATATCATTTAAAGATCTTAATTGTGACCTCGGCGGGAATCGAACCCGCATCATAGGAACCGGAATCCTACATTCTATCCATTGAACTACGAAGCCAATAAGGTGTGCAAAGTTAGAAAATAAATTGTACTGTCAATCGTAAAATAGCAAAACCTTGGCTTCATTTAAGGTGAAATAAGTAAGCGGAAACATGCATTACTTCCTGTACTTACAACAATCAGGCAAGCTTTTATAACTTTCATCCTTTGCTGCAATGTTTTGAGTATCATGCCCGGCTTTGGCAATGGCCGATTCAATTGCCTTTAAATCAAGCTGCGACTCATCAAAAATGACATTAAGCTCCTGATTATTCACATTCCAAACAGCCATACTAACACCCATAACATTCATAGCCGCTTCCTCAATTCGTGCCTTACACATATCGCAATTACCTTTAACACTAACATAGTTTGGATGCCCTAAGAAAGTGGCCTGATAACCCAATTTCTCAATAGCTTTCCCTAATTGCTCATCTGTGTTTTTAGATTGCTTATACGTCACCGTCACCAACTTACGCTCAACGTCAACCACAACCTCCTTCACCCCTTTTTCATAGGGCAACTGTTTCATTATTTTCGCTTCACAATTCTGACATGTAATGTCCGTTTTAAAAACTGTTGAGTTTGTACTCTTTTTATCCTGCGCATTGGCAATTAATGAAATTGCTACAATGCATAATGCTATTATTCGTTTCATATTTTTCCTTTTTTCATGATTAACGATCTAATTTGTATTTAATACCAAAATAAAACATACGCCCATAAATTGGCCCCCATATACGACTTGCGTCAAAACTACTTCCAAAAGGATTTTCCGGATCTACAATGGCATTATCCTGGGTATAGGCTGTTAAATTTTCGGCACCCACGTAAAAACTCCAATTCCGATAGTTCTTGGTTACCTGAGCAATTAAATTTATGTATTCATCTGATATTGTTGGCAAGTCCTCACCATTGTATGAAGCCGATGGCAAACGCTGATCACCATGCATTTGCATAGTCATATCAAATTGCCACTTATCCATATTTGTGCGATATTGACCCGATAACATTGCTTTGTAACGACTCACAAAAGGCGCTCGATTCAATTGGCCATTATACGTAGCCTTAACCTCATTATAGCGATAACCTGCTGTTAACTCAAAGCGCTTAAACAACTCATAGAAAGCCTCAATCTGTATACTATTGGCATATGACTTTCCATCTAAATTATAAAAATGCACCTCCTGTTGATTCTGATCTAAATCAACAATTAATTGATTCTGAAAATCGGTACGGAAAAATTCCACTGAAAAAGTCGCTTCACGCTTATTAATTGTCAAATCCTTGCTCAGGCTAAGTCCGTAATTCCATGCTTCCTCCTGAACTACCTTATCATGTATTATAAATTGTTTTGAACTTGCCAAGAACTGGGTATTTTCACTTACTATTGAAGGTGTACGATAACCTTTTCCTGCTGATGCCCTCAATATAAGTTTTTCACTGATGGAATACTTGGTATGAAAACGGGGCGTGATGAAATTACCATGCAAACTACTATAATCATTTCGCAAGCCAAGCAGTACAGAAAAACGTTCTGAAGGAATATAATTATACTCAATAAATCCACCTGCAACAAACTCCTTAAAACCAGTATTTATATTATTCAACTCCTCTTGGTTATCGTCAAAAACTAAGCTAAGCCCAGCATTATAGGTATGTTGCGTATTATTTACATACGACTGATAAATAAGGTTTGTATATAAATTTAACTGATCCACATCCAAATCATTATTCCCATAAAACGATGATCGTTGAAAGAGGTTGGCTGAAGTAATCCATCCTAAACTTGTTGCTGGTCGATCAAAAACAAAGCCCAACTTAGAAAAGGCATTCAAGCGCTTAACATCAATGCCTATTCCATAAGCATCCTGTTCTTTTTGCGACTGATTGTGATCATAAAGTAATTGCCCTCCTTCTCGCGATTCTGATAATACAGACAAGCCTAATTTGGCGGTCATTTTATCGCTAAGGTAGTTCCATCTATTCATACCAATTATTGTTGAAGATAAGGGCTTATCCAAAAAACCATCCTTATTCATATCCAACTCCCGAATATTAGAACTACCATGCAGTAAAACATTACTACTCCACTTATCAGTCACCTTAAAATCAACACCAGCATTAGCCTCAACTTTACCATCCTGATTACCATATAGGTTGAAATGCATTTTTTCTTTACCAGCCGGATTTTTATATTGAACATTAATCTGGCCTGTCATACTCTCGTAACCATTCTTTACAGCAGAAGTTCCTTTAGAAACTTGAATACTTTCCATCCAGGTACCGGGTATGTAATTGAGTCCAAAGGCCACTTCTCCTCCTCTGATAATAGGTATATTCTCCATCATCAACTGGGAATAACGGCCTGATAAACCCAACATTTTTATTTGTTTAATCCCCGATACCGCATCGGCAAAGGACACATCAACAGAGGCATTAGTTTCAAAACTTTCAGAGAGATTACAACAGGCGAATTTTGACAGCTCTTTATCCGAAATATTAACTGTGAAAATTGGGTTTAGCTTTGATACACTGGAGCTTCTAACCCGATGCTCAACGGTTACTTCATCAATGTTTGCCCCGGACTTCAAGGACACATTAATTTTTCCAATACTACTGACCTCATGTACTTCATCTTCGTACCCAACATAGCTAAAAACGAGAAATGAAGATTGATTTGAGCGTTTTATTTGATATTTACCATCTGCATCAGTGATGGTGCCTTCGCTTGTGCCTTGCCAATAAACATTAACACCCACCAAGGGCATATTATCATCAAAACCCACAACCACACCACTCACCTCTTGGGCTTGTATGCCAAAAGATAAGTACAGAGTGAATACTGCAAAAAGCAGATTCTTTATACTAATTTTCATCGTATTTGTATTTAAAATTGAAACTACTACAATTCAAAACCGGGCAAATGCACAGTTTTAATCATAGACACAGAAGTGGGTATCAAATTAAATACACTTGAATTCTAGAAAGAAATTGTTGCCTAGGCAACGGTGGAACAGTCTCATTAGGCAAATGCACAAGAATAGCATCCCTCCCATCCTTAGAGAAATCACCAATTAATATAGAGAACTTTAAAAAGTTAAGACAAGTAATCAGAGGCAGTGAACTTATCTGGGCATGATGTAAACCATCTAATTTTAATAAGGAAAAGGATTGTACATCAGAACAACAACCTTCATTACAGTCAGCATGTTTTTCCTCAATAGATAGGCTACAACATGAAGATTGTTGCATTTCCTGACAACTGCATTGTTCAACAGGAATTAGAATGGAGTAGCTTGTTTCACCCTTATGACTACAATAATGGCTATGCAATCTGAAGCCACTAGTCGTAAGTAAAAATAGACCCACCATAACAAGCATCAGAACTTGTCGTATAATATGTCGAACTTTCATTAACATACTCCACAAAAATAAGAACTTAAACAGCAACTTTAAGTTATCTACTTGTTAAAAGATTAATGCTAAAAAAATGAATCATTAATAAGATAAAAATATTTGACCCCGCACTAGCCAGAAAGGCAAATGCGGGGTCAATAAAATTTTAGGTCTTTAATCAGTAAGCAATTCTAAACACCATCCTCCACTGCTATAACCTCAGTTATTTGCGGCACTGATTTCTTCACAACCATTTCAACACCTCCCTTTAGGGTTTGCATGCTCAATGGACAGCCCTGACACGATCCTTCCAAACGAACTTTAACTACATATTCGTCAGTAATATCAATAAGGGTAATATTACCGCCATCGCCTTGCAAATAGGGGCGAATTGACTCAAGCGCTTCTTCAACCTCATTCAAGAGTTTTGCTTTATCTTCTCCCATCAGTTTATTTTTTAATTTCTACAATCTTGGTTTGTGGCATAGCAGCATTACGATGCTCAACACGCTCAACTACCTTTTGAGCTAAATCAGCAAAGGCCATAGCTGTCATCGATGATTCGTTTAATGCGACCGGTTCTCCTTTATCACCACCTTCTCGTATACTCTGAACGATTGGTATTTGCCCAAGCATCGGTATCTCAAGTTTAGCAGCTAAGGTTTTACCACCATCTTTACCAAAAATGTAATATTTGTTTTGTGGTAGCTCTTCAGGCGTAAACCAGGCCATATTCTCAACCAAACCAAGCACCGGCACATTTATATTTTTACTCTTAAACATGCTAATACCTTTAACGGCATCAGCCAAGGCTACGTTTTGTGGCGTAGTAACCACAACAGCACCAGTAATGCTTATGGTTTGAACCAAGGTTAGATGAATATCACTTGTTCCTGGAGGCAAATCCAACAATAAGTAATCCAACTCTCCCCATTTACCGTCGTTAATTAGCTGTTTAAGCGCATTGGTTGCCATTGAGCCACGCCAAACCAAAGCATCTTCAGGGTTAACAAAGTAACCAATGCTCAACATTTTAACACCGTACTTTTCAACAGGCAAAATACGATCTTTCCCATCAATTTTTTCAAGTACTGGACGTTCATCCTCTGTTTGAAACATGATTGGTACAGAAGGCCCAAAAATATCAGCATCTAACAAACCAACCGAATAACCTGCTTTAGCAAGAGCCACTGCAAGATTAGACGTTACTGTTGATTTACCAACACCACCTTTACCCGATGCAATAGCAATTACATTTTTAACACCTTCCAGTGGTTTAGCTACGATAGGTTTCGTTTTTGGCTTTACCTTAACGTATATATTACCTTCAATCTCGGCCTCTTCATCAACATAAGAATGAATGGCTTTGACACAAGCTTTTTTTAATGACCCAACCAAAGGATCGTTGGCACGATCAAACAAAAGACTAAAACTAATGCGTTTCCCATCTATACGCAGGTCATCCTCAACCATTCCAAGTGAGATAATGTCTTTTCCTTTACCAGGATGAACAACATGCTTTAAGGCATCTAATATTAAGTTCGGATAGTATTCCATGCTTATCTTTATTTAAACCTTGTAAAAATAGTGAATAATTTTAGAAAATCTGAACTATGAAGAAAGAGTTATTACTAACCATTATAAACACCCACATTTTATAGCAATCAAATAGCTGCTTTTATAAACGCAAAGGTTTATTTTTATATATTTAAGTACATTAATGGTTATTGAAACACATAGATGAGTTTTATACACAATTCTCTATGAGAAGAAAAAGCCCAATTGCTAATATCATATTTAGATTCCATCGCTTCAAAATAGAAACTTATGCCAAAAGTTGTTTTAGATAATGAGTCACTATTAAATCTAGCTACTTGTGCTTACGATGAAACTTGTGAAGCAGGCATCATCAAAAAATGTGTTCCTCTATACTCCAAACTATTAAATTGCACTTCACTTAAAATACTAAAAAATTATGGCGGGGAAGTAACAGACGTAGAGACTTTTCATTCAAATACAAATCTTAAGTGGGAAATAATAATAAACCACTTTTCGACTAATAATACAGTTTATAAATATGATGGCGCCTACTTTTACAAGCTTAACCTCAGTGATTATGGTCAGTTAATACTAGGAACAAAGACAAGCCTAAGTTTGGATACCGTAGATACACTTCGACCCATTGCCAGCATTCATGGAAAATTACTAATGCTTGCTTGTGACGATGTGCAAGCCATTGAATCAGAGACATCCTTAATTGAAAGTCAAAAAGCACAAACATTATCACTCGAAATCAATCATGCATCCGTTTTTAAGAATGATTTTGAAACTAGAACAGTTAAGAGTACACCTCACCTTTATTACTACTTGGGATACAATAAAGATGAATTACCAAACACCATTGAGGCAGCTACCAATATGATTTATCCCGATGACCTTCCAAATGTTATGGAAGCTTTCAACGAACATGTAATGGGAAATGTAGCTGAATATTACTGCGAATTTCGAATACGATCAAAGCATGGCAATTGGGTTTGGGTGGATGGACGAGGTAAAATAATATCGAGAAATGCAGCTGGTGAACCAAAGGAATTACTAGGAATATCGCAAGTCATTACGAAACGAAAAAATGCAGAAATAGAACTTATTAAAGAAAAGGAAAAGGCGCAGGAAAGTGATCGCTTAAAATCGGCTTTCTTAGCTAACATGAGCCACGAAATCAGAACACCCATGAATGGCATACTTGGCTTTGCTCAACTTTTGAAGCAACCACTATTAGAAAGTGCCGAACAAAGCTCATACATAGAGATAATTGAAAATAGCGGCAAGCGCATGCTAAGCATTATTAACGACCTTGTTGATTTATCTAAAATTGAAGCCGGTCAGATGGAGGTAAGCATCTCCGAATTTAGCATTGGAGAAGTATCGAAATATATTTATAACTTTTTCAAAACCGAAGTCGAAAACAAAGGTATGCAATTAAATCTGCAATTGACCGAATCAAGGAAAAGACAGATCGTCACTTCTGACAAGGAAAAATTAATTGCCATACTCAGCAACCTTGTTAATAATGCCATAAAATACAGTAATGAAGGAATAATTGAGCTAGGAATTACAATTGAATTCAACATGGTACATTTCCATGTGAAAGACACTGGAATAGGTATCACTCCTGAACACCAAAAAATAATATTTAATCGATTCGTACAAACCAGCAGTAGTGATTTAATACAGAAAAAAGAAGGTGTAGGGCTTGGCTTAGCTATTTGCAAAGCCTATGTTGAAATGTTAAATGGTAAAATTTGGCTTGAAAGTGAAGAGGGCGTAGGGTCAACATTTTATTTCTGCATACCTATAGGGCAAACTTAATCCATTTAAATTTCTAATTCCTTTGTAGGATCCCAAAATACCTTTTCGAAATTGATAATCTGATTCTCTACGACTTCAATACCTTCGTTTTGCAAAAGTTCTTTCATGGTTTCACCACCAGAAAAATGGTGCTTACCTGTCAGAAGTCCTTTACTATTTACAACCCGATGAGCTGGCACAAAGCGATGCCAACCCGAACACTTATTCATAGCCCAACCAACCATACGAGCGCCTCGAGCACTGCCAATATAACGTGCTATAGCACCATAAGATGTAACTCGACCATGGGGCACCAATTCTGCCACCTGATAAACGCGTTCGAAGAAGTCGCTTGATTTAGCCATTACGTACTGCGAAGTTACTAATTACCTTTGGTTCGGGCTTGTGGTTGAATCTTAATGGATTCCTTGATTTTGACGCCACGACCTGCACTATGGTAATCATCAAAATCAATTTCAATATCCGGCTCCATCCATTCATTTCTTTCTTGCAAACGATACTGCAAATATTTAATGCTCAAACCATGGTTAATCCATTTGGCCTCGTAAAATGTTTGAATGGATAAAATTGGCCCCTGATAGCTAGAGCTGTATAAATCGGTTTCATTCACTTCAACTTCAAACTTATTTTCCTTAACCAAAGCACTGGTGTAAGTATACAAGAAATTCGAATCTGTTTTAAGATGAACCAAGCCATCCGGCTTTAGAAACTGGGTATATAATTTAAGAAAGCGAGTCGATGACAAACGTTTATTCACCTTTTTCATCTGTGGGTCGGGAAAAGTTAACCATATTTCGTCCACCTCACCGGTATCAAAAAAAGCTGTGATCAACTCAATTCGGGTGCGCAAAAAAGCAACATTGCTTAAGTTTTTTTCCTTAGCATCAGTTGCACCACGGTGCATACGCGCCCCTTTAATATCGATACCAATAAAGTTTTTGTCGGGAAAAAGTTCGGCTAATCCTACTGTGTACTCACCTTTGCCACAGCCCAATTCTAATACAATGGGTTTATCATTCTTAAAAAACTCTGTTCCCCACTTACCTTTTAAGGCAAATGATTCATTTTTTAAATCGCTATAATCCGCCTGAAAAACATGGTCGTAAGTTGCCATCTCGGCAAACTTCTTCAGCTTATTCTTTCCCACCTTCTGCTATTCTATTTTGTTTCTAACCCTTCAGCTTCTTCAATACGTAAGCCAATGTTATAAATACCACTCAAATCTTCAGTTCGCATCCCTTGTACAATTCTAAATGTATACGAACCTGTTTCAGCAAATTTAACGCCCTTTTGATAAGGCACCTCAACATGAAATAAATCGCCCCAACCCGACCCTAACCAACGGCCATTGTCGTCAGCCAATATGCAATCTACCTTTTGTTGCATTACCTTTCCACTCGGACTTATGACATCAACAAATAACCACAAGTTACTATTCGGATAATGCGATCGATTACGCACATTTATAATTACATCATATGTGTTTTGAGCATTTTCAATGTCTACCTTAAACACAGCCATTGAATCCTGGTGCCAACCATTATCAGGGATTGTTACATATTGATCGAATATTGCATTATCTCCACAAGAAGAAAATGCGAGCACAAGCAATATTGCAACAACACTATTTTTTATCCTTGCCGCCATCTTTACGTGGTTTTGGTTTAAATCGTCTTTTTGATTTCCCTTTTTGATTATTTGGTCGACGTTTCTTTTTCTTATTCTCATCAAAACGCGTTAAGCTTTCTTGTCCAATAACATTCTGATAACTAGGTTCCGCTGCCGCCAATTTACTGAAGTCTTCCTTCACTAATTTATCAACCTTCTTCCCACGTCTATTATTTACAATAACCTCTTTCACTCTGTCAACTGGCACCTCAACAACTCCTGCAGGGAAATCTTTCTCGGTACTATACCACATTACTCTGCGGAAAATATCTGTTTTGAAATGATAGTATGGTCCTTCTTCGGTTTCTAATACTGTTGTTATTCTTGGAAAATCAGCCTGCGCATCCAAATAAGCATCCAACTCATAATTTAAACAGCATTTAAGCTTACCACACTGCCCGGCCAATTTCTGAGGATTTAATGAAATCTCCTGATAACGCGCTGCATTGGTTGTTACCGAAACAAAATTAGTCATCCAAGTAGAACAACACAACTCACGACCACAAGGACCAATTCCGCCAATTCTACCCGCCTCTTGACGAGCCCCAATCTGACGCATTTCAATACGTACACGGAAACGTTCGGCTAAGACCTTAATTAACTCACGAAAATCAACACGTTCATCAGCAATATAATAGAAGATAGCTTTAGTACGATCACCTTGGTACTCTACATCACCAATTTTCATATGTAAGTTCAAGCGCTCAGCTAATCGGCGTGATTCAAGCATGGTTTCATGCTCAAGGTTCTTAGCTTCTTCCCACTTTTCAATATCAGCAGGTTTGGCTTTACGATACACCCGCTTAAATTCGAAGGTACTGGCCGAAATATTGTTTTTCTTCATCTGAAGTAAAACCAACTCTCCGGTTAAAGTAACCGTACCAATATCGTGACCCGGCGAGGCTTCAACGGCAATAACATCGCCCTTCGCTAATTTTAAACCATTACTATTTCTAAAATATCCCTTACGTGTGTTCTTAAACTGTACTTCTATTACATCGGTGCTATTAATGCTATCTGGCAAATCATCCAGCCAATCAAAAACATCTAATTTGCCACACCGACTTGTACAGCCAGAACATCCCTTCTTTTCTTTATCTTGTAGTACCTCTTCTTCCATAATATCAAAAAATAAAAGACTCAAATTTAAGCCTTGAGAATTTGCCAGGTCTCTATTATTGCTTTAATAATATGATCACCTTCAAACACAAATCCATTAATATAATACGTGCGTTCCCATTTTGTTCAAGATGAGAATGTGCTAAACTAAATTCTTCACTCAATTCCAACACGTTATTGTCATTAATAAAGGGTGAAAATCGCGTTGAAAAATTTTCTTCTTCCGGTGTAAGATACAACAATTCCTCTTCTTGAATATTCATCATGAAATTTTCACGTACCAGACGTAGTGAAAATTCCAGGAAGTTTTTAAGTCGTTCTTTGGGTTGCGAATTCATTTCGTCGCACCAGTCAATTAAATCGAATAATTTACGTGCGTAGGCCTGACGCATTAGATTCACAAAACGGTCGAAAAAGAATGCTCTTTCATCACTTTGATCAACAATTTCCTGAGCGGCAACAAAACTGCCTGATGCCAACTTTGCAAAACGTTCAGCTTCTGTAGCATCTATACTGTACTCATCAACCAAAGCTTTGCTTATGGCAGCACCATCAATTCTTGGAATTTTTAAGAGTTGTGAACGGCTCTGAATGGTTCCTAATACCGAAGATGGATCGTCAGACACCAATAAAAACACGGTACCCTGAGGTGGTTCCTCTAGCAATTTCAACAACTTATTTGCTGCCGACACATGCATTTTTTCAGGCAACCAAATAATCATGACCTTAAACTCAGCTTCAAAAGTCTTTAAGCTTAGCTTTTTAATAATCTCCTGGCTCTCCTGACTATAGATCAAACCTTGTTTGTCAGATTCCAACTTACCATACCATTGCCTTAGGTTGAAATACTTTTTTTCGCGCACAAATTGCCGCCATTCAGCGATATAAGAATCACTCACCGGATTCTTATGCTTTGGGCTTTTTACAACAGGAAATACAAAATGCAGATCGGGGTGTACTAACTTTTCGTACTTAGTACATGACGAACATACACCACAAGAGTCGTCTTCTTGCCGATCGCTACAATTCAGGTATTGAGCAAAAGCAAGTGCCAAATTTAGTTTCCCAATCCCTTCGGGACCCGCCAACATCTGAGCATGACTAACACGGCCTTCATTGACCATCCTAATCATATGTTGCTTAATTATATCGTGCCCTATTACCTCTTTAAACTTCATGTACTAGCTGTAAAAACAATCCCCAAAGATAATAATTTAGTTGGTTGCGAAAAACGAGTTTTAGCGTTACAAAACAAGCTAAACTAAGCCTTTTCGATACCACACAAAATACTACCTTTGCAAAAAAAAGCATGTCGACATTTTTATTTGACAAAACCGTTTTTGGCCCTGTAATGAGTCGCCGTCTTGGCGTTTCCTTAGGTATGAATTTACTACCAAACAATCGTAAAGTCTGCTCCTTTGATTGTATTTATTGCGAGTGCGGATTAAATGGTGAGTTAGGAGATAATAAGGATGTGATGCCCACTCGAATGGAAGTAAAAGAACGGCTAGCGGCCAAACTTATCGACATGCAAAAAGAAGGCTTAAAACCTGATGTAATAACCTTTGCAGGAAATGGTGAGCCTACATTGCACCCTGAGTTTTCTGCTATTATTAACGATACCATTGAGTTGCGTAATGCACATTGCCCCGAGGCTAGAATTGCGGTTTTATCAAATGCATCGCGTTTGCATAAAAAAGAGGTTGTTGAAGCATTGCTTAAAATTGATGACAACATACAAAAGCTTGATTCAGGATTAAAGGAAACCATTCTTCGACTGGACCAGCCGAATTACGCATTCGATTTAGAAAAAACCATTGCTCAATTGGTTGATTTTAAAGGTCAACTCATAATTCAAACCATGTTTGTTGCAGGGGAGTTAGAGGGTAAAGACATCAGTAACCTGTCTGATGCAGATATCAATTCGTGGCTTGACGCTTTAGATATTATTAAACCTGAAAAGGTGATGATATATACCATTGAGCGTGATACGCCTTATAATTCTTTAAAAAAGGTACCCTTAGATACGCTCAAAGCGATTGCGAATAAAGCAGAAAAAAGAGGCCATATAGTATCGGTATCAGGATAATTCATAAATGGAGCCTAAACGTGAACCAAGCAAAATCATCTTAATCAGTCCATTAAACTGGGGCTTAGGTCATGCAACGCGTTTAATTCCTATCATTCATAAATTAAGAAATGATGGGCACACATGTATAATCTCAGGAGAATCGCCATCCATTGACATTCTAAAAGAAACTTTTCCTGAACTTGAATACATATATACTAAAGGGTTTAGGGTGAAATTTTCGAAGGGCTCGCAACAATGGCTAAAACTATTATTTCAACTACCCTCTTTTATTAGCTCTATTTATAAGGATAAAAATCAGGTAGAAAAAATAATTGCGAAGAATAACATCGACATTATAATATCCGATAACCGCTATGGCTTTCGCAATTCAGCCATTCCTTCAATTATCATTTCTCATCAAACATCGCCTGAAACAGGTCCAAAATTTAAATGGATTAATTGGACAAGCACAAAGATTATTACCACATTAATTAATCAATTTGATGCCTTATGGATTCCGGATAGTCAAACATCGACAAACTTATCCGGTAGGCTTTCAAGTGCTAAGACAAAGATACCCACCAATTATATCGGTCTTTTATCTCGCCTATCAGTTACAAATGAAAATACCGAAAAATCAACTAAGCTCGCACCTGATCGTTTAGTTATTCTTTCGGGACCTGAACCTCAACGCAGCATACTTGAACAATTACTCATCGACAAATTCTCAGAATCAAACCTTAGCACATTAATACTACAAGGGCTTCCTGGGCAAAAAAATCAAAAGCCAGCTATTGGATCAGTATCATTCATGGCCAATTGTCAGAGCTTTCAATTAAAGCAGCTACTTAAGGCGAGTAAAACTATTATCTGTCGATCAGGTTACTCTACCTTGATGGATTTATTTGTTATGAATCGAAGAGCCATATTGATTCCTACGCCTGGTCAATACGAACAAGAATATTTGGCAGATCGCCTAAATGATTTTTTTGGTTTTAAAAGCATATCGCAAAGTCAAATTCATTTATTACCAGAAACAGAATTTAAGCAGTTAAATACCAGAATTAAACTTCTCAACAACTTTAAAAGTTGCCACTTACCTTATTTTACCGACATTAAAAAATAAAGGTTTATTTTTTCAACATTCACTACTGCACTTTGGTCAGAATAATTCATCATTTCATCAACAATGATTAACTAATATTAACTACGAAAGTATTATCCATTGACAACAAAAACGCAACAATATTGAAAAATTTAAGTAGAAGGTATTGTGAACGATTTTTGTGGAGATAGATAATTAAACCAAAGAGCAACTATAATGATCACTTCTGTAATAATAACATTAATAGCACTAAGCGCATTCGGAATTTGGTTCTGGAAAAAAGGAATCATTCTCTTGGCTGAGAAAAATGCCATTGGTAATTTGGAATCAATGCTGTTTAGTGAGGGAAATCATCAAAAGAAGGGAATAATTTCTTCGATGCATGAAATGACCAATGAGAAATATTCAGAAGAAGAATTACTTGACTACTTCTTAAAAATCAAAGGTCTTCAAGTAGTTAATTTTTACGATCCGGTGAATTTTTGGACACGTAAGTACCTTATGAGTCCGACAAAGCTAAAACTAAACTACTTTGAGCAGGTTAAGTTTTACGAAACATTTTTAAACTATCCGGAATCAACAAGGTTAAGCAACGGTAAAAACAATGCATACCTAACGAGTGAGCCAAAGGGTGTATTTTTTAATAAAAGACAATTGGCCTAAGGTCAATTCAAATTTGTCAGGGACAAGCGGGAAAACAATACTGCTGTCGGGAAAGCGAACCGGATAATTTATTATCCGGTTTTTTTGTATTAAAATTTTAAGTCCTCCAAAACACTTTCACTTCTAGGTTTAACGAAAAATTTTATCTTTGCCACCGCAACTTTGATAATAAATAGATAGTAAATAAATGGTCGCTCACAACACAATACTCCTAATCTACTGTTTTCAAAAACATTAGAAGAGTCTAATACTGTAAGTCGGGCGAATTAAAACACTTTTATGAAACGAATAGCAATACTGTTTTTAACAGGTATAATTAGCTTTAGCCAAATGGCAAAGGCTGACGAAGGAATGTGGTTATTACCACTTGTGAGTAAGCTAAATATGAATAAAATGCAGGAAATGGGAATGAAACTTTCTGCAGAAGATATTTATAGCGTTAACAATTCAAGCCTTAAAGATGCCATCGTTATTTTTGGACGTGGCTGTACTGGAGAGATGATTTCTGATCAAGGACTAATCTTAACCAACCACCACTGTGGATATGGTAACATTCAAGAACTAAGCTCAGTTGATCACAACTATTTAAAGGATGGTTTTTGGGCAAAGAGTTTCGACGAAGAATTACCTGCTCCGGGTTTATCAGTAACCTTTTTAAAATACATGACCGATGTAACTGAAAAGGTAAATGCTGAATTGAACGATGATATGAGCGAAGCTGATCGCGCAGCAAAAATTAAAGAAGTATCGGCAGAACTCGTTAAAGAAGCACAAGAAGGAAACGAATATCAAATAAGAGTACAAGATTATTTCGAAGGCAACCAGTTTTTCTTAATTGCTTACGAAAAATTCAACGACGTGCGTTTTGTTGGTGCTCCTCCATCATCAATTGGTAAATTCGGTTTTGATACCGACAACTGGATGTGGCCGCGTCACACTGGTGACTTCAGCATGTTCCGTGTTTATTGTGGCCCTGATGGCAAACCAGCCGAATATTCGAAAGACAACAAACCATACAAACCAGCTCATCACCTTCCGGTTTCGTTAAAAGGTGTGCAGATGGACGACTTTGCAATGACTGTTGGTTTCCCAGGAAGCACTCAACGTTACCTTACATCATGGGGTATTGAAGAGCGCATGCAAATTGTTAACGAAGCTCGTATCAAGCCTCGTGGCGTAAAACAAGACATCTGGTTAAAAGACATGCGTGCTGACGAAAAAGTAAACATTCAATATGCCTCAAAGTTTGCAGGGAGTGCTAACTACTGGAAAAACAGTATTGGTATGAACCGCGGATTGGAGAAACTAAATGTACTGGGACAGAAACGTGAGTTAGAAACTGAATTTACAAACTGGGTAAATGCTGACGCCGACAGAAAAGCTAAGTACGAAAATGTATTAGCCGAATTAGAAAAATCATATGCTAACCGCGCTTCATTTGTAAAAGCAACATCATTTTTAGCTGAGTGTCAAATACGTGGTGCCGAAGTTTTATACTTTGCCTACCGAGCTACTGGTCTTGAAAAAGCATTAGAAGAAGAAAATCAAGAAGATATTGATAAAGCTGTTGCAGGCCTTAAAAAAGCAGGCGAAGGATTCTTCAAAGATTACAACCCTGAAACGGATCGTAAAGTAATTGGTGCTTTACTTAAAATGTACAACGACGACATTGAAGCTAAATACCATCCATCATTTTATGCTACCATTAACAAAAAATTCAAAGGTGACTTCCAGAAATTTGCTGATTACGTTTATAACAAATCAGTTTTCATGAACGAAGCTCGCTTCAAAGCTTTCCTTGAAAAACCATCTTTGAAAGTTCTCCAAAAGGATTATGCATTTATTGGTGGTGTTTCTTCAATTGAAAAATACCGCGAGATAAAAGGAATGGAAGCTGAGAGCGCCATTGCTATTGATAAAAACAACCGCTTATTTACTGCTGGCTTATTTGAAATGCAACCAGACAAAGTATTCTATCCGGATGCTAACTTCACAATGCGTTTATCTTATGGTTCAGTTGGCGATTACGAACCTAAAGATGGTGTAAAATACAAGCATTTCACAACCATCGAAGGTATCATGGAAAAAGAAGATCCTGATAACTTTGAGTTTGAAGTTCCAGCTAAACTAAAAGAGCTTTGGAAGAACAAAGACTATGGCCAGTATGCTGATGCTGCAGGTTACATGCCAGTTTGTTTTACTTCAAACAACGACATTACGGGTGGTAACAGTGGTAGCCCGGTAATTAATGCCGAAGGTCACTTATTCGGATTAGCTTTTGATGGCAACTGGGAAGCTATGAGTGGTGATATTGCTTTTGAAACAGAACTTCAGAAGTGTATCAATGTTGACATCCGTTATGTACTTTTCATTATCGACAAGTATGCAGGTGCGACTAACCTTATTGATGAAATGACTTTGGTTAAATAATTAACCGTCAACAATATTATTCAAAGCCATCGGTTTATTGCTGATGGCTTTGTTGTATATACAATGCTAAAAAACTAGCTTTGCAGGGCATTATTAAGAAAGTATGGCAAAAAAGAATAAATACTATGTGGTGTGGAAGGGTGCCAAACCAGGCATCTATTCTTCGTGGCCCGAATGTCAAGCTCAGATAAAAGGCTTTAACGGAGCTCAATACAAAGGATTTGCCACATTAGTCGAAGCAGAAAAAGCCATGAAAGGTACCTATGGCCAATATGCCAACTTTAGCAATAAAGCAAAAACATCTAATGCCATTAATTCGAAACAAAACATCTATTACAATAGCATCTCGGTAGATGCCGCTTGTAGTGGTAACCCTGGAGTAATGGAATACCAAGGTGTCAACACAAAAACTAAAGAACAGCTCTTCCACCTCAAGTTTGACCTTGGAACTAATAATATTGGTGAGTTTCTTGCTCTGGTTCATGGACTATCGTTTTTAAAAAAACACAATTCACCCGTTCCGGTTTATTCCGATTCAAAGATTGCTATTGGCTGGGTGAAAAATAAAAAGTGTAAGACAAAACTAGAAGTAAATGCAGATACCAAAGAACTTTTTGCCCTGGTAAAACGTGCTGAGCAATGGCTTAAAACAAACACTTACACCACTCCCATATTAAAATGGGACACAAAAAACTGGGGCGAAATACCTGCTGATTTTGGAAGAAAGTAATAGTTCTAAAAACTTTTAACGGGAGACTCTTCAATTACTGTTTTATTATAGAGAAATGCTCCTTTTGATACAAAAGAAAAAGCCTCCTGTGCATTTTCAAAAAACCTCCTGTGTATTTCTATTGTATCACAGGACGTTTTTTAATTCATCTCCTGAAAGGGTATAACAAAAGTGATTCGCGTACCTTTTGAGCCAAAGTCAGACAAATCATCTACTTGCATCTCTACTTGACTTTTGTTTAGGTTTCCATAAAGCAAAGCAATGCGCTCTTTTGTTAAATCCATGGCAACAGATTTATGCAAGCTCTTTCTCTTACTGGCCTTTGAAGCTTTAATGCCAACTCCATTATCCTCTATGGAACAAACCAAAGTTTTGTCTTTACGCTCAAACTTAACCTTAACAGTTGCATTTTCACACAAGCTCAACTCGCCATGTTCCAGCGCATTCTCCAAAAACGGCTGAGTAAGCATAGGTGGTATCATGGTTTTATTAACTGTGATTTCTGGATCAACCTCCACTTGGTAATTAATTTTCTTATCGAAACGTCTGTTTTGCAAACTCATATAACGCTGCAAAATCTCGCGCTCTTTCTCAAGGCTAATACTCTCTTCCTTGGCATACTGCAGCACCAAACGCATAAGTGATGAAAAATCTGAAATAAAACTGATTGCTTCATCTTTATCCTCCTCCAGAATAACACATTGTAAGGCCGAAAGTGCATTAAAGATAAAATGCGGATTCATTTGATTACGCAGCACTTTTTGCTCCATCATTAAACGGCGCTGACGCTCTTTCATTTTCATGGCATAAAGTCCAATGCTCACAATTACAACCGAAAGAACAACAAAAATAGATAACATCCAGAGATACAATTCAATCTTATCTTCTTTGGAACGCAATTCAATCAGCTCTTTCTCACTTTTCTCAACATGGTATTTTTTTTCTAACTCTATCAGACGCTCATATTTAGCTGTTGTAAAAATGGAATCTTTAATAGCATTATATTGTTCATATACACTTAGAGCATTCTCATATTGCCCCATCTCTTTGTAAGCTTTATACAGGGCGTAATAATTATCTTTTTTAAGAGCCTTTAATCCCAGATTTTTATTTTCTTCTTCAGCTAACAAATAATACTTCATGGCCTCTTTTTTATTATTCACTGCCATAAATGCATCACCGGTACTAGAGTATGTTGCTATTAGGTTTCGCTGATCTCCCGAGTCTTTAAAATAATCCAAAGCTTCGTTAAAGTAGGCAAGTGCCCTTTGGTTTTGTTTTAAATAAACAAACAGACACCCCAAATTACTTGAAATAGTTGCCACCCCAGCCTTATCGCCCATCTCTTTAAATGCCATGTACGATTTTTTATAACACTTCAAGGCCTCCTCATACAACTCCATTGAAGCATATGTTACACCCATATTATTGGTCAGGCCGGCTATGCTTTCTTTTTCATCCAGTCTTTCATAAATCAAAAGTGCCTTATTATAATGTTCAAATAGCTGGTCGTATCTTTCCCAACGCCCATATACCATACCAATGTTGTGGTGCGAACTGGCAATACCCAATTCATTATCTAATAACTTTTCTTGTTTTAACGATTCCGAAAAATAAAACAATGCATGGTCATATGCTCCTTGATAATAATCTATCAAACCTAAATCGTTGTATACTGTTGCAATGTATATCGTATCCTTCACACACATAAAAGCATCCAAAGCCTTTTTATAGACAATTTTAGCCGAATCAAAATTTTGAGTGTAATAATAATACTCTCCCAAGGCCTTATTGGCATATGCCAATACCGTAGTATCAGTTTTGGAATAATCACTAAAAATACGCTCAACAAGAAGCTTGGTACTATCCGGATTTGTAGCAGAAATTTCAATGGCCTTACGTGCTTTGGCAATCAATAAGGAATCTGTAGAACCAGCAGCCAAAATTTGATTTGGAAGCAAAACTCCAATGAAAAGGAAAAAAAATACACTGTGTAACAAAACTTTTTTCAAGAGCAGCAAGCATTAATGTTAATGTTTCCAAATTTAGGTATAAAAATCTAGTATTACGAATTACTGTATGAGTGCCACCTCTATCAAAGAACTCTGTCCTAGTAAATTTACATGTTTAAGACTATAATCACTTGTATTTATCAACAATTGACGAACGGCAACATTTCTTACACCAACACCACTAAAACAATTCCTAAATACGCCACAAGCTAAGCTGCAATTGATATCGAACAAATAAAATGCTACTCAAAACTGTTTGTTATTATAAAAAATACTTCTACATTCGCTACCGTTTAATAAAAATTAAATCTAATCAAACAATCATGAAAAAGTTATTAGTTATTGTTGCCGTATTGGCAATTTCGGCAAGTTCGTTTGCACAAGTTAAATTTGGTGTTAAAGCAGGTACAAACATCGCAAGTATTACTGGTGATGACGGAGAAGGTTTAGATTCAAGAACTTCATTTGTATTTGGTGGTTTTGCGAAATTTGAGTTGTCAGAGAAATTTGCATTTCAACCAGAATTATTGTATTCGATGCAAGGTGCTGCTGGGTCAGAAAGCTATGAAGGTGTAAATGTTGATGTAACTATGAAAACGGATTACTTAAACATTCCATTAATGGCAAAGTACTATGTTACTGAAGGATTTAGTTTACAAGCTGGTCCTCAAGTTGGATTTTTATTATCAGCTAAATTCAAAATGGAAGCTAATGGTCAAGAGGAAGAAGAAGATATTAAGGATCAAATGAAAGGTGTTGACTTTGGATTAAATTTTGGAGCTGGTTATGAGCTTGATTTTGGTCTTGGATTTGATGTTCGTTATAACTTAGGTTTAACTAATGTTGCCGATTATGATGAGGCTGACGGAAAAAATGGAGTATTCCAAATTACAGCTAGTTATGCTTTCTAAGCCAAACTAAACAATATTTAAACCGGCCTTGTGCCGGTTTTTTTATGCCTAAAATTCTCATTTAACACAATCAAGAATTGCTCAAAACATCAAAAAAAATACAATCGATGTAATTCTCAATTAAAAATTATTATCTTCACCAGTGGTAAATATTATAACCTAATCCTTTTTACTTATGAAGAAACTAATTTTAATTATTGCAGTAATTGCGATAACAACAAGCTCTTTAGCTCAAACTAAATATGGTTTAAAACTCGGCGTTAATCTTGCCAACGGATCTGGAGAAGGCTTTAAGGACACTGACAACAGAATTGCACCTGCTTTTGGTGGTTTTGTTCGTGTTCCAATGGCGGAAAGACTTGTGTTTCAACCTGAAGTTATTTATTCTCCTCAAGGTTCAAAAGAAACTGCCGTTGAAGAAGGCATTAATATTGATGTGACAACTACATTTGATTACCTCAACTTCCCTTTAATGCTCAAATATTATCTTGACAAAGGTTTAAACTTCCAGTTTGGACCTCAAGTTGGATACCTTATATCATCAAAAGTAAAAATGGAATTTCTAGGCCGAAAGGTTGATGTTGATGTTAAAGATCAATTCAAAAACCTCGATTTTGGCATTAACTTTGGAGTTGGATACGATCTAGACATGGGGCTCGGATTTGACTTAAGATATAATCTTGGCTTAACCGATATTGTAGACTCAAATGAAATTGATACTGATGGTAAACATGGTGTTGTACAATTTACCGCAGGTTATGCTTTTTAAACAATCTTATTGATCTAAATATCAAACTATATTATATATACTTTTAATCATAAACCTAATCAAACAATTATGAAAAAATTATTAGTTCTTGTTGCCTTATTGGCAATCGCATCAAGCTCGTTTGCACAAGTTAAATTTGGAGCTAAGGCTGGTATTAACATTGCAAACCTGAAAATTACTGAGGTAGATTATGATCCTGGTTTGGAATACAAAGTGGGGTTAACAATTGGTGCATTTGCCAAATATTCGGTTTCAGAAAAATTTGCGATTCAACCTGAATTATTGTATTCCATGAAAGGCGCAAAAATTAATTACAGTGAAGGTAATGACTATAATAAAGGCTCAATTAAAACCAACTATTTATCAATACCAATCATTGCCAAATACTACCTTTCTTCTGGTTTTAATTTACAAGCAGGTCCTCAAATGGACTTTCTTTTATCTGCCAAAACAAGTTATGATAGCTCAATTGATGGACACATTACATCTGAATCCTACGATTTTAAGGATAGTCTGAAAGGAATAGACTTTGGTTTAGCCGTAGGCTTAGGTTATGATTTAGAAAATGGCTTAGGTATTGAAGCTCGTTACATTTTAGGTTTATCCGAGTTAAACAAGAATACTGAGGAAGATGGGAGTGCAAAATCTAAAGGTTTCCAAATTACAGCTAGTTACGCTTTCTAAGCCAAACTAAACAATATTTAAACCGGCCTAGTGCCGGTTTTTTTTGTGCTACAAATCCAAACTCAATTGTTCATCCAACAAGCGAAAGCTCATGCGATGAATAGGTGTTGGACCATGTGCTTTTATAGCATGCCGATGTGCTTTAGTTGGATAACCCTTATTTTTATCCCAGGCATATACAGGATACTGTTCATGCATTTTCTGCATGTATTCATCACGATGGGTTTTTGCCAAAATACTTGCTGCGGCAATGGATAAATATTTACCATCTCCTTTTATCACACAAGTGTGATCTATACCTTCATATGGTTTAAATCGATTACCATCAATTAATAAGTGTGCGGGTAGCACTTTAAGCTGCTCTATGGCGCGATGCATGGCAAGGAAAGAAGCATTCAGAATATTAATCTTATCAATTTCATCAAAATCAACAAAGCCAACACCCCATGCCAAGGCCTCCTTCTCAACGATTGGTCGTAATTTATCTCGCTGTTTCTCACTTAACTTCTTTGAATCATTTAATAACTCATGTCGAAAGTCTTTGGGTAATACTACTGCAGCTGCTACCACTGGGCCCGCCAAACAACCTCGTCCGGCCTCATCGCAACCAGCTTCAATTAGATTCTCATTTAGATAAGGAAGTAACATTTTAAAAAGCTTTTAGTTAGAAGTCCGAAGTCCGTAAATAAGATCACTACAACACATTTTCAAATTGATTCATCTTCAAATTAACAAATTGATAAAGCAAGTTAACTGTGTCATATTACTACATCGTACATACCAACATCTCACATCCCTACCTCTCTCTATAAATGGTTTCAAGCACTGTTTGTCCAACGGCTTTTAAAGTAGCTCTATTAATATTACTCATGTTATCATCGTGCGTATGCCAGAAATCTCCAAAACTACTTTCTGACGAAGCATTAAATTGAATAATATTAACGCAAGGAATGTTGCGATACTTGTTCACATACACATGATCATCCGTTATCATGCCGCCTTTTTCAAAAACAAAATGATTCCCATAACCAATGTCAGATGCAATGTTCCATACATGCTGATTCAATTCGGGTGCATATTGTAAGGAATGTAGTTCCTGGAAAAACAGGGCATTTTCAGCACCAACCATATCTAATAAAATACCATAACGGGCATAGTAGCCATCGCGATGTGGATTCTTTCCCCAATACTGCGAACCCAAACACCAGGTATGCTCTTTATAGGGTAAATCAAGATGATCGGGCTGTCCATAATCTTCAGCATCGAAAAAGATGATATCAATACCCATATCAATACCTGCCTTACCTATCTGACGCCCTATCTCCATTAAAACTCCTACTCCACTTGCACCATCGTTAGCTCCATCAATAGGACTATTGTGCTTACTTGCATCTGCATCATGATCAGCAAATGGTCGCGAGTCCCAATGGGCGAATAAGAGCAAACGATCGTTTTTATCAGGATTGAATTGTGCAATAATGTTTTTAGCTTTCAAAACAGTATTATCAAAAGCAACTACATCAGCTTCCTGAACAATCACCTCAGCACCAAAACGTTTCATTTTACTTTCCAGATATAAAGCACATTGCGCATGTGTTTCAGTATTTGGCACACGCGGCCCAAACCCCACTTGCTTATCAATGTAATGATAGGCTGAATCGGCATTAAAAACTGGCGTTTTAACTTGTGCTTTTTGTTCTAATTGACCAGAACTCTTTTCGTCTTTTTTACCCGGAGATGAACAAGCAAAAAAAAGCAGGCCTAGCATAAAAGTTAAACCTGCATCTTTAATTATATTTTTTATCATTAGCATGTAAACGATTTATTTTAAACCCCATTCAAAGCCATCCTTGGTATCCTTCACAACAACACCCATAGCTTGTAATTCGTTTCGAATTCGATCAGCAGTAGCCCAGTCTTTATTCGTCTTAGCTTCTATTCGTAAATTTAGCAACAACTCTATTGTCTGGCTCAACACCTCATCATTACCCGATTCTTGCGACTGACTTTCCATTTGCAATCCGAGTATATCAACCACCATATTTTTCATGAAAGTTTTGAACTGATCCAGTTCATCAGCAGATAACGAAGCTGATCCTGACAACATATTATTGATCTGCTTAACAGCCTCAAATAAATGAGCAATTAATATCGGCGTATTTAAATCATCACTAATGGCAGCATAACACTTCTCTTTTAATTCTTGTAAATCAAAGGAAGATGTTTCTCCGGCAGCTAGCTTATCCAATTTTGAATATCCTTCCAGCAAGCGTTCCATTCCCTTTTGAGCTGCTTTTAAAGCCTCATTAGAGAAATCAAGCGTACTGCGATAATGAGCTTGCATGATAAAGAAACGTATGGTCATCGGGCTGTATGCCTGTTCCAACAGTTCATGCTTGCCGTCAAAAAACTGCTCCAGATTGATGAAGTTACCCAATGATTTACCCATTTTCTGTCCATTAATGGTAATCATGTTGTTGTGCATCCAGTAGCGTGCCGGCGTGTGACCGTTAGCAACCGTGCTCTGAGCAATCTCACACTCGTGATGCGGAAATAACAAATCCATTCCTCCACCATGGATATCAAATTCGGTTCCCAGGTAACGTGCACTCATGGCCGAACACTCCAAATGCCAACCAGGAAATCCATCGCTAAAGCGCGAAGGCCATCGCATTATGTGTTCTGGTGAAGCCTTCTTCCACAAAGCGAAGTCGTAACTTTGCTTTTTCTCACTCTGACCATCCAATTCGCGGGTAGTGCTCAAAAGATCCTCAATATTTCTCCCCGATAATCTACCATAGTTATGATCCTTGTTATATTTCTCAACATCGAAATACACTGAACCATTACTTTCGTAGGCTAATCCTTTTGCCAATATATCCTCAACAATTTGTAATTGCTCAATAATATGCCCTGAGGCACGTGGCTCAATACTAGGTTTACGAACGTTTAGCTGATCCATGTACTGGTGGTAACGATCAGTATAAAACTGCACCACTTCCATTGGCTCCAATTCTTCCAATCGAGCCTTCTTGGCTATTTTATCTTCACCAACATCACCATCACTTTCAAGATGACCAACATCGGTAATATTACGCACATATCGTACTTTATAGCCGATGTGCGTTAAATAACGGAATAATATATCGAAGGTAATTGCCGGACGCGTATGCCCTAAGTGCGGATCACCATATACCGTTGGCCCACAAACATACAATCCAACATGCTTTTCATTAAGCGGTTGAAATTCTTCTTTTTTACGCGAAAGAGTATTGTAAATAAATAATTTGTTTTCCATGCTCGTCAATCTAGCTCTCTTTTAACAAGCTGCTAAATTACAAATTATTGTGATTTTTTTGCGGTCTCTGTTCTTTTTAGTTCACCATTCTCATAATGCTGAGTCGAAACAAGTTCGCCTTTTTCATCATACTGGTAGTACTGTCCATTAAAAAGTTTACCCCTTACAAAAAATCCTTTTCGCTCAGGTTTTCCTTGCAGATTGTACACGATGCTCATGCCTGTACCATTGAATGAAGATATTTCCTTGGCAGGCGCTTCTTCCTTGACTGGTTCGTGAACCACATTATCAGCAAACTTACCATCGTCGTATATGCGCTCGGTAATGAGCTGGCCTTCCTGATTAAATATCTTTAACGAACCAACCGTCTTTCCACTATCCCACTCACCTTTATATTTTAAAGCACCATTTTCATGATAGTATTTCTGCTCGCCACTACGGGTTCCTTTTTCGTTGTAGTTCCAATCGTAAGCTAATTTACCCGACTTATGGTAAAACTTATAAGGCCCTTCCCAGTGATCAACGTTCCAATAGCCTTCTTCCGACACTTTACCGTTTTCTTGAAAAAAACGAGAAGGCCCAATGGCCGCGCCTTTTTTATAAGAAATTTCATGCTTTTTTGCACCCGATGGGTAAAAGGCCTCCCAAACACCATGCTTTCGATTGTTTAGATATGTTCCTTTTTCGGTAATTCTTTCACCAACATTATCGAAACTGATCCATAAACCCTGCTTCAATTTTCGGGCATCCGTCACATTAATTGTATCTCCTTCATAGACACGATAACTCTGTCCCTCAAGAGAAAAAAACATTAGGAATAATATACTTGCAAATACTAATCTCATATCATTAACCATTCAAGTTCAGGTTATTTAGGGTCATTGACCAGAAATAATTAATTCGAAATCATGAAATGATACGGCTTTTACTGTTAAAAGGTTGTAATTAAATCTCACTTTTTATGCCCTCACGCAAACTATGCTTACCATTTAAATCACCAACTTATCAAGATTATTTTAGCTTTTTTAGAATAATTTCAGACACAACTCAGCACAATTAAACTTATATTGTCAATATTATCATATATACCCCAAGAAATAATTTAGAACATGGGACAAAAGAAGAAAAAGAAAAATCCATCAAGAAAAACAGAATTACGTCAATTAATACAAGGCTTATTTTTTAACCAGCCCAAACGTACTTTTAACTACAAACAAGTTTCAGCCCTTCTCGAAGTAAAAAAGAAAAGTGGCCGACAAATGGTTCAAATTATACTGACTGAATTACATGAGTCAGGTTACCTCACCGAAGTTATTGCTGGAAAATACAAACTACTGAGTCGCGGTTCAACCGTTACTGGTGTCATTGACATGACTGCTTCAGGCTCAGCCTTTGTGGTACCTGATGATGGTAGTGAAGAAGATGTATTTATTCCACGCAACAACATGAATAAAGCCCTCAACGGCGATCGCGTTAAGGTGTTTCAGAATGCACGAAGGCGAAATAAACAGCCAGAAGGTGAAGTCATTGAAATATTGAAGCGCAAACGAGAGACCTTCGTGGGAATTATGCAAATCTCAAGAGGTTTAGCATTCTTAGTGGTTGATGATCGTGTCATGCAACACGACATTTTCATACCATCAAATAAATTAAATGATGCTCAGGGTGGGCAAAAGGCAATAGCACGTATTGTTGAATGGCCCAAAAGAGCAAAAAACCCAATTGGTGAAATTGTTGATGTACTGGGTGATGTTGGAGACAACCAAACCGAGATGCATGCAATTTTAGCTGAATTTAACTTGCCTTACAAATATCCACAAAACGTAAATGCGGCAGCTGAAAAGATGGATGCGGGCATTACACCCGAAGAAATCAAAAAACGACGCGATTTTAGGGAAGTAACCACTTTTACCATTGACCCTGCCGATGCTAAAGATTTTGACGACGCCTTGTCCATCCAAAAGTTAGATAATGGTAATTGGGAAGTTGGTGTTCACATTGCCGATGTGACGCATTACGTTACCGAAGATAGCATACTCGAAAAAGAAGCTTTTGACCGAGCGACTTCTGTTTACCTGGTCGACAGGGTTGTTCCTATGCTACCCGAACATTTAAGTAACGGCATTTGCTCGCTGCGCCCACACGAAGAAAAGTTATGTTTTTCAGTTGTATTTGAAATAAGCGATCAGGCCGAAATACTCGATAGTTGGGTTGGCCGAACTGTAATTTATTCTGATCGACGTTTCACATACGAGGAAGCACAACAGGTAATTGAAACCGGGGAAGGTGATTTAAATAAAGAGATACTAACGCTTGACAGACTTGCTAAGCTTCTTCGGGATAAGCGCTTTAGAGATGGTGCCATTGGTTTTGAGCGCATTGAAGTGAAATTCAACATCGACGAAACCGGGAAACCTTTGGGTGTCTACTTTAAAGAATCGAAAGATGCCAATAAACTGATAGAAGAGTTTATGCTATCTGCTAACAGACGAGTAGCCGAACTTGTTGGCAAGAAAGAAATGAATAAAGGAGGTCGCTCCAAAGCTAAAACCTTTGTCTATCGAATTCATGATGTGCCCAACCCTGACAAATACGAGGCCTTTGCTTCATTTGTTCGTCGTTTTGGTTACGAGGCTTTGCCTAAGGGTGAAGAATCTGTAAATGCTTCCTTAAACCGCTTACTAAAAGAAGTGCAAGGCAAAGGTGAGCAAAACATGGTGGAAACTTTAGCAGTACGAACCATGGCAAAAGCCATTTATTCCACACATAACATTGGTCACTATGGTTTATCTTTCAAACACTACAGCCACTTTACCTCACCAATTCGCCGTTATCCTGATATGATGGTGCACCGTTTGCTCGATCGCTATTTAAAAGGTGGCGGTTCGGTTAACGAAGATGAATACGAAGAAATGTGCGAACATTGCTCCGACATGGAACAACGCGCAGCCAATGCCGAACGTTCATCCATTAAGTACAAGCAAGTTGAGTTTATGAAAGACAAAGTGGGGCAGGAATTTGATGGAGTGGTTTCAGGCGTAACCGAATGGGGTCTTTATGTTGAAATACTTGAAAACAAATGCGAAGGAATGATTCCTATTCGTGATTTGGATGATGACTATTACCATTTCGATGAAAAAGAATATTGCCTGATCGGACGTAAATACAACCGTCGTTATCAGTTGGGTGAAAATTTGAGGATAGTTATTGCCAATGCCAACTTAGAACGTAAACAACTGGATTTTGCCCTGGCAGATGAGAAATAACATGTTTCGACCAAAAAAGTCGACAAAAACATAACAATCTGATTACATGCGATAAACGCCAAGTTAAATATTGAACATTTAATTTGGCGTTTTTATTTCGTGAAAACTATTCCTATTTTAGCACAGCTATAAAACTGAATAAACTGATTATGACTGACACATATCCTTCTGGTGCACAAAATGATGGAATGCGCAATACGATAATTGAAGCTGCAAGAGAGCTTTTTGCCAAATTTGGTTACAAGAAAACCACGATGGAAGATATAGCTCAAGCGCTTCGAAAGGGTAAAAGCTCACTTTATTATTATTTCAAAAATAAGGAAGAGATATTTCAGGCCGTCATAGAAATGGAGGAAGAACTATTGTTCTCAAAACTTCATAAAGTAGTGGATTCAGAAAATGATGCCAAAAGTAAACTCCGTGAATACATCATCACACGCATGGAAACAATACATCAGCTTGAGAACTATTTGAAAGCGCTTAAAGATGACATGCTTGGAGGTTATGAATTTTTTGGAAGATTAAAAACCAAAGGAGAAAAAGAGGAAGCCAAGTTACTTATTCAAATACTTGAGGAAGGAACTGCTGATAACACTTTTCAGGTTAAAAATGTACCAATGGCAGCTGTAGCGTTTGCAACCGCATTAAAAGGCTTAGAAGTGCCTCTATTCAAATCACAGAATAACTTCGATGACTTTAAGGTTCAGATAGAAAACATTCTGAACATCCTGTTTTATGGATTAATAAAACGATAACAAAGCAAAACATTAACCACCAGAATAAAATAACCACATGCCAATTAAAATTCCCGATGCATTGCCTGCTCGCGATGTACTTGAAAAGGAGAATGTATTTGTAATTGGAGAATCCAAAGCTGTTCACCAGGATATCAGACCATTAAAAATATTGATATTAAACCTGATGCCTTTGAAAATTGCTACGGAATCTCACCTACTACGCTCCTTGTCAAACAGTCCTTTACAGGTAGAAGTTGATTTTTTGATGACCTCAAGTCATGTGTCGAAAAATACACCTCGTGAGCACCTCATATCATTTTATAAAGTATTTAGTGAGGTCAGACAAAACAAGTACGATGGCTTAATAATTACCGGTGCTCCGGTAGAGCTCTTGGATTTTGAAGCAGTGAATTACTGGGATGAGCTGACGGAGATTATGGATTGGAGCAAAACCAATGTGACCAGTACTTTTCATATTTGCTGGGGAGCTCAAGCCGGTTTGTACCACCACTTTGGCATCAAAAAATACAAGCTCTATAAAAAGATGTTTGGTGTATTTAAACACACTGTATCTGTACCTGATGAGCCCCTTATGAGAGGTTTTAACGATCAGTTTCATGCCCCTCACTCGCGTTACACAGAGATTAAATTAGATGATTTAGTTAAGGATGATCGCTTGGTTGTTCTTTCAACTTCGGAAAAAGCTGGCGTTTACATGGTGATGTCAAAGGATCGGCGCCAGATATTTGTTACTGGTCACTCAGAATATGACGCGCAAACTTTAAACGAAGAGTACCAACGTGACTTAGCTAAAGGGCTCGACATGGCTGTTCCACACAATTATTATCCAGACAATGACCCGGATAAAGATCCAATGGTTTTATGGCGAAGTCATGCAAGTTTGCTGTATTCAAATTGGTTGAACCACTATGTTTACCAGGCAACGCCATTCCAAATTGATGAAATAAAATAGAATATGACACAACTTCTTGCCTGCGACTTGGATGGCACCATTTACAATCGCCAGAATGGTTTTAATGATGCTGACATTGATGTTCTGAAGAAGATTGGGCAAGAAGGTACCATCCGTGTCATTGCAACCGGACGAACATTTCAATCTGCACTATCTGTAATTGACAAGGATTTTCCGATTGATTATTTGGTATTTTCGTCTGGCGCTGGTATTTACAATTGGAAAACTCAAAAACTACTTCAAAGCACAAACCTTGGTTATGAGCAAACTCAAAAGGTTAGCAATATACTCAACCAACTAGAAGTAGAATACACCATTCACCACCCCATACCTGACAATCATTTATTTTTTCATTCAACCAATAATAATCCGCATCCTGACTTTGAACGCTACATTGATTTTAATAAGTCGCATGCCGAAGCTGAGAATTCAAAACTACCTCAGCTCGATTACTCACAAACTTTAGCTTTTGTAAAAGACATGGATCAATTTAAATCCATTGAATCAAAATTGGACGGCATTAAAATTATTAGAGCCACTTCGCCCATCGATGGTAAAAGCATATGGATGGAGTTTTTTAATTCTGAGGTTTCAAAGGCTGAAGGCATTAAACAACTTTGTAAAAAGCTTAATGTAGAAGATACAGATGTGAGTGTAATTGGTAATGATTACAATGATATTGACATGCTACATCATTACCAATCATCATTTATTGTTGCTAACGCTCCAGTGGATTTAAAAGTGCAATTTGAAAACTTGGTTGAGATATCTGAGGCGCCTTTGGCAGATTGGTACAAACGATTCCATAAGAAATAATACAACTTTACTTCTTTTCAATTTCAGCAGTCATTGTATGGCGCAAACCTTCTGCTCCCACAAAAACAGCCTTAACCGAGCCAATTAGTATTTTTGCTTCAACAATTATGGGAATTCTATTTTGATCATCCGTTACCCAAACGGTCATATCCTCACCACTTTCAAAAATGGTTCCCTCAACTAATAAGGGTGAAAATTTTAAACAATTAAACCTACGCCCGTCTCTATTTTTTATCACTTCTTTTCCCAGATAACGAATATAAATATCATGAATTTCGCCATCCACAACCATACTGATTGGTATTTTCTCATCGGGTGAATAAAGAGAGAAATCAATGTTACGTGCCTTATAAACCATGGTTAGAATGTCGAAGGAACAAGCTTTCCAGGGGAATGTTAAATTCTTTAATTCCTCATCCTCTTTCTGAATCTTAGCGGAAATGAATCGCTTTTCGTGATCAAATCTATAAAGGTAGCTGGCATGCTTGCTCCCCTCATTTGTTATGCGTTTAAAAGCAAAGGGCTCAATAAATAAAGTATCAGTATAAACCTCGAAAGTATCGCGAACCCGATAAAGCTTATCGTATGATTTATAAGTTGCTCCGTGTGCTTTCATCTGGTAAGCCGGCTTACCTTCGTACCTGGTTGAATCAACTGTAAAAGAAACATGACCAGCATTCAACCAAATGAAGCCCCAATTATAATAGGCGTGATAATTAACAACTTCCCCATGCTGAAAAGCCTCATTAACATCCTCACACTGAGCCTGGCCTGATAAAAGAGAAGCACACAACAGTAATGCGCTAAAAACTATTTTTAGCAAACGATTTAACATTCCGAGAATTTGATTTGACATTGCCACTAAAGCAATAATCAGGCCTTATTTTTTTACAGTTCCAATTTTCTTCTCAATAGAAGCAATCTTTCCAGTTATGCGACCAACTTTGTTCTTTTGAGCATCAATGTTAATGGAACAATAAACCCGATCGGATATTGGCTCTAAAATATCATAGCTTTGCTGAACAATGGCCAGTGCTTCGGCCATGGTAGCAGTCTCGATAGTAGTTCCCATAGGATTCAATTTATAGGTAACTCCACTCTGATCAATATTCTTAATTAATTGACTAACATATTGACTAACACTGTCTCCCTTATCGGTTGGAAACATAGCAAAATTAAGCAGTACAGACATAACTTATTCTTTTTTCTTTGGTTTACGATACTGACGTGAAAACTGATCGACACTGAATTTATGCGGATTCCAACCAGGAATTTCCTGCTGCCAATTGGCGCGCAAACTAATTTTATCATGATAATAAATGATCGACTCGGGTTGAATCCCCTCATAATAATTCCCACTATCCCATTGACCATTTCTGTTCTCATCAACTACAATGCGCAACATGTAATCGCCAGGATTTAAATATCGAAAACCTAACTTCCCTGATTTTGGTATTTCCAACTGTTGCACAACAAGCTCATTTTTATTCACCACTTGTAATAGCCAATTATCGGCTGGCTCTATTACATCAACGTAAACAGTACTATAATCCTCAAGCGACTTAATTGTAAAAGTTGCATTTACAGGCCCATTATGCAAGCCATAAATATCAACGATAGATGCAGAATCAATTTGCATTTCATACTTAGCTCCGGGCTCCCATCTGTGATCTACACTATAATGGCGAATGCGCATGGTATCCTGCACCAATTCAAGATCTATCGGCTCCGGAATTGTATCATTATATTTAAAAAACTGAATAGCATTTTTATCAAAGCTAATCGCCGGTGATTCTAAATAAAAATTGAATGTCCCAAAAACATCAATCTTGCTTTTCACATCCTTTAGCTTAAGCAATTTTATTGGCTCCGGTTCGTCATCCTTTTTCTTCTTCTTTTTCTTCTTCTTTTCATCCTCACCCACCTTAAAATGATACATGGCAATGGTGTCAATCTTTTCGAAAGCTACATCCATAGAATCGCGCATGATATAGCTCAAATTAATCGATAAAGAATCTTGCTTATAAATAGTACTATCGGTTAACCAATAGGTAACCGTATCGTTATTAAGAGAACGCTCCACCATAAAAACATCTTCCAGCTCATCTTGCCCGGTGAAACTTATTTTAGCGTCTTCTTCCAAAGGTCGATTAAAGAAGTAAGTTAATTTTGCTGCTTCTTTTCGCTCCTCACTTAGCAGGTACTGGTTCTTATAATCATGCTGAAATACAAACAACTCAACACTATCTGGAATATAAACCAATTCAGTACGATAATGTAAAGAATCCGTTTCGAGCGAATCAATGTGAATGGTATCAACAAATTCGCGGTACTCATACGATGGCTCAACAACAATATCAGACCATCCCATAATTTCGCCAGGCTGGTCAAACTTATAATTACGATTGGCATCATCCAGCGCATACAATCGGTATTGACCAGGACGAATATTTTTGAGCGTAAATTGGCCCACCGAATTTGTTTTTGCCAAACGGATAGGTACCAAGGTTTGAACAGCAGTATCATTTAAGTTTTCATGTAGAAGAACAAACACCCCTTCGGAAGGAGCCAAATCCATAGCTTCCCATACATTACCAGATATTTGTAAAGAATCAATGAATTCGCCGGTTGAAAAGGAGAAACTATACGATTCCAAAACATTACTTTCATTATTGTCCTCAATAGCATCGGCAAAATCAAGTGTATAGGTTGCATTGGGCTGAAGGTCTTCGTTAAAGATTACCTCCAAACGATTTCCTCTGGCTTCAACAGTTGGCGCTTCATTCATGGGCGGCGAAACAACAAACTTCTCCCGAACATTATTAAGCTTTATCAGCTCATCAAATTCAATACTAACTTCGTTTTTCTGATAATTCAAAGCATTAGCGCGAGGCGTTGATTTAACAACCACAGGCGGCAACTCATCTTTTTCACCACCGGTAGGCATTCCAACATTGGCACACGAATACATCATGAGAAAAATCCCAACAAAGACACCTATTTGATATAATTTATTTTTCAAAACCGATCCGTTTATTTTTGGCAAATTTAAAAGAATAAAATTTAAGACCCTAAATATACATAGCACACTTCTTTTCAGCATCAAGAAGTGAAAGTTTAAAGTGAAATATCTGGTAAATTTTCCAATTGTAAGCAAACTAAAAAATGATAACTTTGCGTTCGTAGATAAAACACCTACTTTAACTTTATTATGGAAGAAGCAACAAGCAAGTCATCAAACAGTAAACTTGTTTACATCATATCTGGTATTGCCATTGTAATAATTGCAGCCATCACTTATATGTATTTTAGTAATCGCAGTGAATACCAAGCTGTGGTTGAAGAATTAAATGAGGAGAAAGTATTACTAACAGAGGAGTTTCAAATACTTGCCTTGGATTATGACTCATTAAATTCATCGAACGATACGCTTAACTTAATGCTTGAGCAAGAGCGTGAAAAGATTTCGCATCTGATCGAAGAAATAAAAACAGTTAAGGCAACCAATTCATCTAAAATTAGGGAGTACAAAAAAGAACTTAGTTCGCTTCGTAATGTGATGCGCAATTTTGTTGTGCAGATTGATTCGCTAAACCAACGTAACCAAGAATTAACTGCCGAGAATAAAAAATACCGCAAACGCTACGACAATATTCAAGACTCATTTAAAGAGCTGGAAAAGCAGAAGGAACAATTGGTAGAAAAAATTGAAATTGCCTCACAGCTCGAAACTATGAACTACGAGGTTGAGGGGCTCAATAAGAAGAACCGGGCAACCAAGAAGGCTCGCAATGTTTCCAAAATAAAAGTTTGCTTCACCATTCAAAAAAACATTACATCCTCCATTGGCGAGAAAAATATTTACCTACGCTTAATGCGACCTGACAATACCTTATTGGTACAATCAATTAGTGATTTATTCGAGTACGAAGGTGAAGAGATCAACTTTTCTGCCAGTCGCGTAATTGAATATGGCGGTGAAGAATTAGATGTTTGTGTATTCTATAATGCCGAGGAAGGCGAATTGCTATCTGGAACCTATGAAGCCGATTTATTTGCCGATGGTTTTAATATTGGTACTACAAGCTTTGAATTGAAATAGCTAATTTCAATTCAAAGCATCTATTGTAATTTATTAAAATGCAATGTTTAATTGAATTTAAGAATAATATAGACTCGGTAATCCTACCTGAGCACTTTACCAACCCATTCAATTACACACCTCATCCGCTGTGCGTACTTGCAGCTAAACAAATACAATCAGATCTCCTGATTCAGGATTCCCACATCAAAGGAAAGATGTATGGCGTTTTAATTATTGAAGATAACGATGGCAAAATAGGCTTTCTTGCCGCCTATTCGGGCAATGAGCAAAACTCATGCACAAGCATTCCTTTTGTTCCTCAAGTGTTTGAAATTACAAATCCCGATGGGTTTTTCCGGAAAGGAGAAGCTGAATTAAATAAGATTAATCACTTAATTTTCGAAGCTGAAAACTCTCCCTTGTTGCAACAACTCATTTGTGAATTAAACACTGCAAAAGACAAAGCTGATGATGCGATTAAAACAAGTAAAATAGCCCTTGCCACTTCAAAAAAGAAAAGACAGATAAAACGAATCGAGATCGAAAAAGAAGCAGATCAAGAAGAGCTCCTGAATCAACTCATCAAAGAAAGTCAGACCGAGAAAAGTAATTTTAATAAGCTTAAAAAAGAACACAAAAAGAACATCGAAGAGAAACAATATAAGTTGCACGCATATGTTCGGAAAATAAGTGAATTAAAAAGTTTACGCAAAACAAAATCAGCTCAGCTTCAAAAGCGCCTATTCGACAGTTACCTTTTTTTAAACCGTGAGGGAGATGTAAAAAGTGCCAGTACTATCTTTAGCCAGACAGATGCGAATGTACCTCCAGCTGGAGCAGGCGACTGCTGTGCTCCTAAATTATTACAATATGCCTTTCAACATCAACTGAAGCCATTGGCCATGGCAGAATTTTGGTGGGGACCATCTCCCAAAAAAGAAATTCGGAAACATGCTTATTTCTATCCTGCCTGCAAAAGTAAGTGCGAACCCATACTCGGCCATATGCTAACGGGATTGAACATTGAAACTTCAAAACAAAAAGGCAAAACTTTATCCATAGAAATACTCTATGAAGATGATGCCATTGCCATCATCAACAAACCAGCCGGCTTATTATCCATTCCAGGCAAAGAAGAAGCTGAGTCGGTATTCACACAAGCAAAAGCGCTTTATCCTAAAGCCACTGGTCCACTTGTTGTACACCGTCTCGACATGGCTACTTCGGGCATAATGATTCTTGCCAAAACAAAAGCTGCACATGAAAACCTACAGAAACAGTTTCTTGATAAAACCATCCAGAAAAGATATGTGGCACTATTAGATGGGTTAATTAAAGAAAATTCAGGAACTATTGAATTGCCGCTTCGTGTTGATTTAAATGATCGACCACGCCAATTAGTTTGTAGGGAATATGGCAAACCGGCCCTCACCAAGTGGGAAGTGATTGAGCGAACTAAAACACAAACTTTAGTGCACTTCTATCCCATCACAGGCCGCACTCACCAATTGCGTGTACATGCGGCTCACCCGCTCGGACTAAACACGCCTATTGTTGGTGACGAATTATATGGACTTAAAGCAGAACGATTGCTATTGCATGCCGAAGAAATAAGTTTTATTCATCCTGAAACATTAGCTGAAATGAGCTTCAGTTGTAAATCAGAGTTTTAACTATAAAACCCGTTAAGCCTAGCACGTGATAGCAATCGCAGTCGCTACGTTTTAGGCCACCTTTTACAAACGACGAAGTTGCCCACCTTCACCAAGCGGTGTTATTTCCTTTTCTTCCAGATTTTTGGACTCCGACTTGTATGCATGATTGCCAAAACATATATGGTATCTTTTTCCACCGTGAAAAATATTCCATAAGGAAAACGAACCGTTAAAGCTCTCTTCAAACCTTTATAAACAACCTGATAATTATTTGGATTTCGCTGTATTGCATTTATAGTGGCCTCCAATGCAAGTAAAAACTCATTCCCTAATCCTTCTCTTTTTCCATTGTACCAATTTGCTGCATCTTTTATATCTTCTTCAGCAAATGGCTTGATGATGAGCTCATACATTAGAACTGCTTTTTAACTCTCGCTTTTACATCGGCCCAACTGGATCCTTCACTTGGATTATTTTTATGTGCTTCTATTCGAGTATCTAGAAGCTCTGTTACTTCATCAGATAATTCAAGCTTTTCATCGTCTTCTGCAATACTATCCCAAATGGCTTCTACCATTAATATACGTTCTGAAACACTGAGTTTTAATATGTCTTGCATCATCCTTGTCATTGTACAAAGTTAACTTTTTTCTATATCAAAGCACATTATTTCAATGGATGATATATTTTCAACTCTTTTTGTAAACCTTTTATTAAGCGCGAATCGCGATAGAATTCGCAATCGTTAAATCTTAGCCGACAAGGTCTCTGCCCTGATTAGAAACTTTAAAAAAACAGCATTTACAAAGGTAAATTAATCTCATTTTCCTTACGCGATTGATGTTTTTCAACAAAACGTTTCTTGGTAATCTGATACATCAAACCTTTAAACTTACGGGCTTCATAAGGACACATTTCTATGCAGCGGGCACATGCAATGCATTTCTTCTTATCCGTTTTCTTTGGGTTATCACGACTAATGGCCCCTGTTGGGCACGAGCGCGTACAAATATTGCAGAAATTACAATCAGATGTAGACTTAACAACGGCTGGCACCACACCTTTAGGGCGATTGGAGGGAATGATATCAGTGTCTAGCTCACCTTTTAAGGTAATGCGTGAATGCTTTACACTCTGTTTGCCAAACGTTCTTGCCTTGGCCAAATCATTTTCATCAGGACGTCCCTTTCCTAACTCTGGAAACATGGAATGACGCGATACAAAAGCTCCTGAACTAATGGGCACAAATCCTGCTTTAACACAGATATTACTTAGCTCACTTAAGGTATCTTCGTAATGGCAGTTACCGTAAGCGCAAGCCACTATCGCTCGCGCTCCCTGACCTTTTATTTTAGAAATTAACTGAGCGGCAATAGGAGGCACTTTACCCGAGAATGCAGGCACCCCAACTACAGCTATATCATCTGCCTTCAGCTCAATGGTTTTATGTAATCCTTGTGTAATATCATGAATAATAAACTCATCAGAGATACCACTTGCAATTGCTTCAACAATCTTCTTTGTTGAGCGAGCCGGACTAAAAAAGATGGCATGCACCTTTCTGTTATTGCTGAGAGCTGAGCCTGTATTTTGCAACATAATTTAAGCTGAACTATTCTTTCAATATTTTGCTGCAAAAATATTGCTTAATTCTAGCTCATAAATTGATCAATGTCAGGTTTAAAAATGTTACTAAACACAATTCTGAATGAATAAGTTGTCAATTTCTAAACAGTAACGAATAATCTAAAAAAAAGCTCCTAACCTCAACAATAGAGATTAGGAGCCAATAAATTTCCTTTTAAACTATTACAGCTTAATCATCTTCACTCTTCCCACTTGTCCGGTCTTCAATCGACACTCAATCCCTTTAAGTTGAAATGCAACATCCTCTAATACGTCAAGAACAACCCCATGAGTTAAAGTTCCTGAGCGCTCATCTTGCTTCTGAAGAATAGCTACCTTAGTTCCTTTCTTAATGTTTTTTCTTTCTCTCCCGTCCATGTCTATACTATACAAATTGTTTCCCAACCTTACTTAACCACAACAACACTTTAACCAAACGTATCACATATGTGTCCCTACATAAAAAGGATGATTTCCATCTTACTGAAAATCATCCTTTTACCATTTAAAGCAGAGGTTCCTGGCGGACTCGAACCGCCGTACCTGGTTTTGCAGACCAGTGCCTAGCCACTCGGCCAAGGAACCATTGTTTTCGGGGTGCAAATATAAGTAATAATTTTATTCCCCTACAACTTTTAATCTTTCTTTTTAGCGTATTTTGGCAGACAGGAAGGACACAAGCAATCCTTGTATTTATCAGACAATAACTTAAAGGTTTCTTTACTTACTTCAAAACTGTAGCACCAACAAGCTTGATCAGTGTTAGCATAACATTGAAACTTAGCCTGACACTTGGGACAGACTTTATCTTTAACCCCAGACTTTCCCATCTTAATTAGTTAAAGTAACACTAACACAGCGCATTTGCCCGCCCATTGGAGGATTCATCTTCGATACCTTCACCTTAAGCTTAATGATATACGGAAATTTAGCCATAATACTATCAATCATCCGCTTTGTTAAATGTTCCAATAAGTGCGAATTCTGCATTATCTGCTCTTTCACCAATTCATAAACAGCCACATAATTCAAAGCATCCTGTATATCGTCTGTTTGAGTAGCCTTAGCACACTCTGTTTCGAGACTCACATTTACCAAAAAACGGTTACCAACCACCTGCTCCTCTTCAAAACATCCGTGGTAAGCATAAAACTCCATCTCCTCCAATTCGATCAGTCCAAGTAACTTTTCTTCCTTCATATGCTTAATTTTTTGCCGAAAATAATCTTTTATACGCAATTGAGCAGAAATTTAAGCTTAAAAACAATTACTTTTGTGCTTCGTGCTTGCAGACAGCACTCTCAAATTGAACATACTTGAATATTATACAGATGGAGCCGAACGATACGATCAAGACAAATTTTATTCATCAGGAAATTGATAGCGACTTAAACGAAAATAAAAATGGAGGCGCTGTACTTACGCGTTTTCCGCCAGAGCCAAATGGCTATTTGCATATCGGACACGCCAAATCGATATGTCTGAATTTTGGTTTGGGAAAATATTATAAAGGAGGTACTAACCTTCGTTTTGATGACACCAACCCTACCAAAGAAGATACTGAATATGTAGATTCAATTAAGGAAGATGTTAATTGGTTAGGTTTTGAATGGAATGATGAGCCAAAATTTACATCTGATTATTTCGAGCAATTATACGACTGGGCTGTTATCTTGATTAAAAAAGGTAAAGCCTATGTTGATGATCAGAGTGCTGAAATAATTGCTTCACAAAAAGGAACTCCAACTGTTCCTGGCACAGAAAGCCCATTTAGAAACAGAAGTGTTGAAGAAAACCTGGATTTGTTCGAGCGTATGCGCAAGGGTGAATTTCAGAATGGTGAATGTGTATTACGTGCCAAAATCGATATGGCCTCATCCAACATGCACATGCGCGATCCGCTAATGTACCGTATTATTCATGCAAATCATCACCGTACGGGCAACGATTGGTGTATCTACCCTATGTATGACTATGCGCACGGACAAGGGGACTTTATTGAAGGCATTACACATTCGATATGCACCTTGGAATTTGAAGTTCATCGTCCATTATACGAATGGTTCTTAAACGCTATTCTTGATGAATTACCGGAGCGTCCGGTTGCGACACCTCGTCAGATTGAATTCGCACGCTTAAACCTTAACTACACCGTTATGAGTAAGCGTAAGCTGCTTCAATTGGTGAATGAAAATTACGTTGCTGGCTGGGATGATCCACGCATGCCAACGGTTTCTGGCTTACGCCGTAGAGGATATACGCCCGAATCTATTCGTCGCTTTGCAGATGAAATAGGTATTGCCAAACGTGAAAACATTATAGACGTTGCTCTTTTGGAGCATTGCATTCGCGAAGACCTTAACAAACGTGCACCGCGTGTTTATGCGGTTCTTAATCCGGTTAAGGTTATAATCACCAACTTCCCAGAAGGTGAAGTAGAATGGATGGAAGCCATCAATAATCCGGAAGATGAAACAATGGGATCGCGCACTTTGCCATTTAGCCGTGAGATTTACATTGAGCGTGATGACTTCATGGAAAATGCACCTCGCAAGTTTTTCCGCATGGATGTTGGTCGAGAAGTGCGCCTAAAGAACGCTTACATCGTAAAATGCGAAGACATCAAAAAGGATGAAAACGGTGAAATAACTGAAATTTACTGCACTTACGATCCTGATACAAAGAGTGGTATGGAAGGCAGTAAGCGTAAGGTAAAAGGCACCTTGCATTGGGTAAGCATCGAACACAGCAAACAGGTTCAGGTGAAACAATACGATCGCCTATTCATGGATGAGGCGCCTGATGCTAATAAGGAAAAAGATTTTCTTGAGTTATTAAATCCTGATTCTTTATCAGTTGTTAATACCTGTTTTATTGAGCCGAATTACATGGATGCCAACTCAAAATTTGCGGATGGTATACAACGATTCCAATTCCAACGCTTGGGTTATTTCTGCATCGATAAGGCCTCCAAAGAAGATGATGTGATTTTCAACCGCACGGTAACTCTTAAAGACAGTTGGAGCAAGAAGAAAAAATAATAGCTAATGGTTAATTATCAATGATTAATTGTTAATTGTTAATTGAAAAAATAATCCCGCTACCAAAAAACTTGGAGCGGGATTATTTTTTATTTGCAAGGGAACGGTTCTCTATAAACGACTTGCTATAAAGAACCGTTCCTTATCATTTTTAATCTATCCAATATTCTCTACAGCTGCTTTTACTCTCGAAATAGTTTCATCTTTACCTAGCATTTCGGCTATTACCATTAAATCAGGACCAAAACCACCTCCCACAAGAGCTAAACGAAATGCATTCATCACCAAACCGAAGCCTAAACCTTTTGCTTCGATTTGAGCCGCAATAACAGCCTTAATATCATCAGCCACCCAGTTGTCCACTTTTTCAAGTTCAGTCACCAAATCACCCATAAAAGCAGGAACATCGCCCTTCCAACGTTTCTTAACCACCTTAGGATCATACTCACTTGGTGCTTCAAAGAAGAAAAATGACTGCTCCCATAGTTCCGACACGAAATTAACACGCTCCTTAACCATCGCAACAATCTGCTCTACAAAGCTAATATCAGCAACAACACCACGCTCGTTCAACTCATCGTTAAATAATAAGGATAATTCTTCATTGTCCTTACGCATTAAATGCTGCTGATTAAACCACTTGGCCTTATCCGGATCAAAACGAGCACCTGACTTATTCACGCGTTCTATACTGAAACTCTCAACCAATTCATCGATTGAAAACAACTCTTGTTCGGTACCAGGATTCCAGCCCAACAGAGCTAGTAGATTATTCACCGCTTCGGGGAAGTATCCACTTTCTTTATAACCTGCAGCTACACCATCTTCCAGTTGCCAGTTCAATGGAAACACAGGGAAACCACCTTTATCTCCATCACGCTTCGAAAGTTTTCCTTTTCCGGTTGGCTTTAATATTAGAGGTAAATGGGCAAATGTCGGCATGGTATCTTCCCACTTCAATGCCTTGTATAGCATGATGTGTAAAGGTACCGATGGCAACCACTCTTCACCACGAATCACATGACTAATTTCCATCAAGTGGTCATCAACAATATTGGCCAAGTGGTAAGTCGGTAATTGATCCGCACTTTTAAAAATCACCTTATCATCAAGCGTATTGGTATTAAAAGTAACAGATCCGCGCACCATGTCATTGGTTTGAACATCCGTATTCTCAGGCATTTTAAAACGAATTACCCAAGGTTCGCCAGCATCCATTCGCTGCTTCACCTCATCATCGCTTAACGACAATGAATTTTTCAGTTGCATGCGGTTATGCATATCATAGGCAAAGTTGCGTTTTTCAGCCTCAGCCGTGGCACGCAAAGCATCCAGTTCTGCTGGAGTATCAAAGGCATAATAAGCCCATCCGCTTTCAATTAACTCATCGGCATACTTCTTATAAATATCTTTTCGCTCACTTTGCTTGTAAGGACCAAACTCACCACCTTCTTTCACACCCTCATCAACGGCCATTCCCAGCCAAGCCAAACTATCGTTCACATACTCTTCGGCTCCTTCTACAAAACGCGTAGAATCGGTATCTTCAATTCGTAAAATAAAATCACCACCATGCTTCTTGGCAAAGAGGTAATTAAACAAGGCTGTACGTACACCACCAATGTGCAACGGTCCGGTAGGACTTGGTGCAAAGCGCACCCTTACTTTTCGAGCTGTCATATCGTGTTTTTTTTGCAAATATAGTAAATGCCTGTATATAAAATACGGATGACATCTTTCATTAATAATCAATAGAAAGATGTCATCCGCATATAAAGAAAAAAGAGGCACCCATCGGATACCTCTTTTTATTAGTTAAAATATTTGGCAGATAATTAACCACATTTTGATGAACCACAACTCTTACAGATTAAGCAACCTTCTTGATAGGTTAGCTCATCAGAGTTACAGTTTTCACATTTTCCTTTTTTAGCAACAGTTCCGTCCGGAATATATTTCTTAAGAGCTCGTTCAACACCATTTTTCCAGGTATTGATAGACTCGCTATCTAATTGTAAGCCCGCTACAAGATCCAAGATATCATCGATAGGCATACTATGGCGTAATACACCAGAAATCAACTTGGCATAGTTCCAATATTCCTTATCAAACTTATGCGACAGTCCTTCAATGGTGGTTTTATAGCCACGTTTATTACTGAATTGGAAATCATACCTCGATGTTCCGTCCTCATCACGATTTTTAATAATCTTACCTGACTGAATAGATTTTGGCAATAATATACCATCCTCATCATCGGCTAATCCTGTAAATACCTCGTACGGTTTTCCATCAATTAAACCGACAAAGGCAATCCACTTCTCCTTGTTATTTTGAAAACGTACCACATCAGCATCCAATTCTGTCGGACGTTTTTTAGGAAACTTACCAGTACTTTCTTCTTTTTTCTCTGAATTAGAAATTAATACACCGGCACGACTACCATCGCGATAAACAGTTACACCTTTACATCCACTCTTCCAAGCTTCAACGTATAATTTACCAACCAACTCTTCAGTAGCATCTGCAGGCAAGTTAATGGTTACACTAATTGAGTGATCAACCCATTTCTGCACCTCACCTTGCATACGTACTTTATTCAACCAATTTACATCGTTTGATGTTGCTTTGTAATATGGTGATTCAGCAACCAATACATCTAACTCTTCCTGTGTATAATTTTTAGTTACATCATAACCTTTCACTTGCATCCAGGTCACAAATTTGTGATGGAAAACAACATACTCTTCCCAACTATCACCTACCTCATCAATAAAATCAACGCGTATCTCAGGATCGTTAGGATTAACTTTACGACGACGCTTATATACCGGCATAAACACTGGCTCAATACCCGAAGTTGTCTGCGTCATTAAACTGGTTGTTCCGGTTGGTGCAATGGTCAAAGCCGCAATATTACGACGACCATACTGCTTCATATCCGCCTCAAGCGCTTTGTCTTCTGCAAATAAACGATTAACAAAAGGATTGTTTTTCTCTTTCTCAAAATCAAAGATTGGGAACGCTCCTCTATCCTTAGCCATATCAACCGATGAACGATAGGCAGCTAAGGCCAAAGACTTATGCACTTCTATAGAGAAATCAACGGCAGCATCACAACCATATTGCAAATTAAGAGCGGCTAACATATCACCCTCAGCTGTAATACCAACACCTGTGCGTCGGCCTTCATTAGCTTTTTGGCGGATATTCTCCCATAATTCACGCTCAACACGTTTTACCGTTTGGCTTTCAGGGTCTGACTTTATTTTATTTAAGATGCCATCAATCTTTTCTAATTCAAGATCAATAATATCATCCATCATGCGCTGAGCATAACCTACGTGCTCCTTAAATAAGTCGAAATTGAATTTTGCCTTATCGGTAAATGGATTCTCAACATATGAATATAAGTTAACGGCAATCAAACGACAGCTATCGTAAGGACATAATGGAATCTCACCACACGGATTAGTTGATACAGTACGATAACCTAAGTCGGCATAACAATCAGGTACCGACTCACGAATAATAGTATCCCAAAACAAGATACCTGGCTCAGCAGATTTCCAGGCATTATGAACAACCTTTTGCCATAGGGCAGTTGCATCAATATCTTTAGTATAGGTAGGTTTTTTTGAATCTACTGGATAGTACTGTGTGTACTTTTCACCATCCACCACAGATTGCATAAACGCATCGTCCATCTTAACCGATACATTAGCACCAGTCACTTTACCCTGCTCCATCTTGGCATCAATAAACGACTCTGAATCGGGATGCTTAACAGAAACACTCAACATTAAAGCGCCACGTCGACCATCCTGGGCTACTTCGCGAGTTGAATTACTGAAACGCTCCATAAACGGAACAATACCCGTAGAAGTTAATGCTGAATTCTTAACCGGTGATCCCTTAGGGCGTATGTGTGATAAATCATGACCAACACCACCACGACGCTTCATCAATTGCACTTGCTCCTGATCTACCTTCATGATACCACCATAAGAATCAGATGGCCCATCATCGCCAATCACAAAACAGTTAGATAAGGAAGCAACCTGAAAATCATTTCCAATACCAGACATTGGACCTCCCTGAGGAACGATGTATTTAAAATTCTTTAATAAGCCATAAATTTTATCAGCAGACATGGGATTTGGATATTTCTCTTCAATACGAGAGATCTCTCTGGCCAAACGCCAATGCATTTCATCCGGATTCAGTTCGTATAAATGTCCATCTGAATCTTTCAATCCATATTTATTAACCCAAACGCGCGCTGCCAATTCATCTCCTTGAAAATACTCCAATGATGAATTAAATGCTTCGTCGTTTGTGTAGGTTTTTCTCATAACTTCGGTTTTCGGGTCGATCTCTTTCACTGCCATGCTTCCTCAAAAATTTAAGACGTTGATAAATTGTATATTACTAGTAAAGGATTGTTCTTTTTGTGTGACTGCAAGATAGAAAAGGTGTACCTTTTCGGCAAACAATACTTATCAACAACATGCAAAAGTTGTCCGTTTTTAAACCCTTAAGTGTTGATCTTGATTTGATTATGATTTTTCAAAACCCTAAAAGTTTCCCAAAACGATATTTTTATAAACAACCAGAAATAAAAATAGTTAAACTATTGGATATATTTCCAGCCCTTATTCTCACACAGTTCAGTCACTTTTGGCGCAAAAGAATACCGAAATAATGTTGAAATTAAACAAAGCTTATCCATTTTTTGGAAACTTATTAACAACACAAAATAATGTCAAAGAAAAACCGAGTCAGAAATCCTAACTCGGTCAACATATTTTATTTTTGAAGAGAAGTTTTAAACGAAAATCTCCTCCATTATAACTTTTGTAGCGCCACACATTTTATTAACGTACTTACCCGCCAAATCCGACACCTTATGCAATTCATTATCATCATCCCAAAGGCCCTCAAGCTTATTATTAAATCCCATTGCATTATTAACAACAAATCCAGCTCCAACTTCAATTAAATCACAAGCCTCCTTAAATCGCTTATGGTTTGGCCCAAAAAACACAGGCATATTATAGGTGGCCGCTTCAAGCGTATTATGAATGCCCTTACCAAAGCCTCCACCGATGTAGGCAACTTGGCCATATTTATAGATACTTGACAACATTCCGATTGTATCCACTATCATTACCTGATGGTCACTAGGATTATCAGGAGCTTGTGTATACCGAAACGAAGACACTTTTAACTTAGATTCAATCTGACGTATGTGTTCCTCATGAATCTCGTGCGGCGCTATAATCAATTTAACATCCTTGCCAATAGTCTGAATATAGTCAATTAGAATATCCTCATCGGGTGCCCAGGTACTTCCCGCTACAATCACCTTGTTTGAATCGCCAACAAAACGATTGACCAACTCTACCTCTTCCGAAGCACGTGCAATATCCCTAACCCGATCAAAACGCGTATCGCCCACAACACTGTAGTTAGTAACTTCAATATCCTCTAATAAACTCCCCGACGTTTCATCTTGCACATAAAACTTTGTAAATACATTCAACATGCGTCGAAACCAAGCTCCATAAGACTTAAAGAAGGCTTGCTGCTCACGAAAAATCATTGAAACGCCATAAACAGGGATTTCATTTGACTTCAATGCCGCTAGGTAATGATACCAGAATTCATACTTGATAAAGAATACTTGTTTTGGTTTAATGGCGTCAATAAAACGCTTAGCATTACTTTTTGTATCAGCAGGCAGATAAAAAACATGATCCGCTAAATCATAATTCTTACGAACCTCGAAACCCGATGGCGAAAAGAAGGTCAACACCACTTTATAATCTGGATGCTTTTTCTTAATGGCCTCAATTACCGGACGCCCCTGCTCAAACTCTCCCAAACTAGCTGCATGAATCCACACCACATGTCCATCAAGAGATAAGTCCTTTAAACGTCTCCAGGTATCCTTTCGTCCAGCACGCAACAATTTTGCCTTTTGGTTAAATGGCGAAACCAATGTTATTAAAAAAGAATATAAAGCGATACCTATATTATACAAAAATGTCATCTATTCTGTTTTAGACCTCAAAGATACAAGGACTAATAAAAGTATGGATGACATCTTTCATTATTTATTTGCATAAAGATGTCATCCTTTCATAAAAAAAGCCTGCTACAAATTGTAACAGGCCATTTTCACCAAGCTAACTTGGTTATATTATCTACAAGTATTAACCACGAATGGCTTTTACTCCTGGTAATTCTTTTCCTTCAAGGAATTCAAGCGATGCACCACCTCCTGTTGAGATGTGACTCATCTTATCAGCTAAACCACTTTGATTAACTGCAGCAACAGAATCACCACCACCAATGATAGAAACAGCAGAAGAATCAGCTACAGCTTGACATACAGTAAATGTCCCATTTGAGAAGTTAGGCATTTCGAAACATCCCATTGGGCCGTTCCAAACAACTGTTTTAGCACTTGCAATCTCAGCAGCATAAGCCTTAGCCGTTTCAGGGCCAACATCCAAAGCCATACGACCTTCAGGAATATCACATCCTACAGTTACAATATCAGCATCGTTTGCAAAATTGTCAGCAGCTAAATTATCAGTCGGCAACATGAAGTTTACACCATTAGCTTTAGCATCAATTAGAATCTGCTTAGCTGTATCAACCAAATCGTCTTCAACCAAAGAGTTTCCAATATTATGGCCTTGGGCTTTTAAGAAAGTATAAGCCATACCACCACCAATCAAGATTGTATCGACTTTCTTGATTAATGTTTTAAGCACTTCTAGTTTACCAGAAACCTTAGCACCACCTACAATGGCAACAAATGGCTTTTCTGCATTCTCAACAGTATCACCTAAGAATTTAATCTCTTTGTCCAATAAGTAACCAGCCATCTTTTGCTCCATAAACTGAGCAATGATAGTTGTAGAAGCATGTGCACGGTGAGCAGTACCAAAGGCATCGTTCACATATACATCAGCCAATTCAGCTAATTGCTTTGCAAAACCTTCATCACCTTTTGTTTCTTCATTGTGGAAACGTAGGTTTTCAAGTAACATTACTTCGCCACCCTTTAATTCACTGGCCAAAGCTTTCACCTCTTCACCAACACAATCAGGCGCAAACTTAACATCAACTCCCAATGTTGAAGATAAATGAGCTACAATATGCTTTAAAGAAAATTCTGGTTTAGCTTCTCCCTTAGGACGACCAAGGTGAGACATTAATATAACAGCACCGCCATCGGCCAATACTTTTTTGATAGTTGGTACCGCCGCGCGAATACGCGTATCATCGGTAATTTCAAATTTATCATTTAAAGGCACATTGAAATCAACGCGAATGATAGCCTTTTTTCCTGCGAAGTTAAAACTGTCTATTGCAGCCATTTGATATGTATTTAATTATTCAACAATGAGTCGCGAAGATACAAAAATATAAACGAAGCAGTAGCTAAATGACCCGATGAAATGTCATTTTATAAGGAATATTAACATCTATTTTACGAACTGGAAGAAATACTGTAATCATAAAACAAAAAGTGATAAGCCACAAGCTGCCAAACACATTAATCTTCGGACTCTTCCTCCTCCTTACTAAACCAATAATCGAGTGGCTTATGATTTACAGCTGTTGCAATAAACCAGGGATTTAGTAATTCTTCTCGGTTATACCTTAGTGACTCTTTAGTTGTCCAATCAAACAATTGTCCACCCGATGCCTCCAATATAGCTTGGCCGGCAGCCGTATCCCATTCCATAGTTGGGCCAAGCCGCGGATATAAATGAGCACCTCCCTCAGCCAATACACACATCTTTAAAGAACTGCCAATACTTAAGCTTGCCGAATTAGGAATTTCCTCATCAAGCATCTGCATGTATTCCTTTGTTTCATCCGAATAATGGCTTACACTTCTAACCACAGTAAATTGATCGGTAGTCTTACATGGAAGTTTTATTGGTGAAAGATCAGTAACCACATCCATTGCCGTTTTCTTGAGCCAATTTTTATGAAGCATCGATTTGTAGGCTCCTGATTCGTCCCCCCAATAAACAGTATTTAAAGCCGGCGCAACAATTACGCCCAATATTGGCTTACCATCCTCTACCAAGGCAATGTTAACTGTGAACTCACCGCTACGTTTCACAAACTCTTTGGTGCCATCAATGGGATCAACGATCCATAACGTATGCCAGCCCTTTCTTTCTTCATAACTTAACAGCTTACCTTCTTCACTTAAAACAGGTAAATTAGACGTTTGCAGCAATCGCTCAATGACTAAATTACTTTCAATATCAGCTTCCGTTAGGGGTGACTGATCATTTTTTAGCATCACTTTAACTTCACCACGATTATAAACCATCATGGTTGCTTGTCCTCCAGCAATAGCTGCCTTTAAGGCCAACATTGTACTTTGATGCATAGTTCTTTCTTTTATTAATCCACTAAAACACGAATAGATAACTTATCCGTTAAGGTGAAAGTTTTTAAATCAACTCCTTTCAAAAGCAACAAACCAGGCTTTGCCCCCACATTAATACTTCCCCATTCAGGAAACACGTTAACACTTTGAGCAAGCTCCTTACTTTCCTTCAATAGAGCTTCTGCCAATGATAGACCTTCTTTTGTATTAGCATTAATATTCTCCCAGGGATCACTTAAAACGACTTCTTCCTTAAACTGCTTTATTTCCCAACTAACACTAGGAGGAATAATAAACTGAGGTTTATTATCGAATACCAAACGCCGAACACCAGCAATAATAAACCGCTTGAGTTTTGTTTCCGAAAAATCTTCTTTTTTCACAAAGCGAACAAAGGCTGGTATAATAACACCTGGGAAATATTCCAGGCCCGGTTCTTCTTTAAAGGCATTACCGGTTTCCCTAATGGATAAGATACAACCCTCATCATCAACTTCGATAATGGGTCTTTTCATCCACGTTCCATCATCACTTAAAGCATAATGCGAACTAAATTTCCTCATTAAATTTTATATCAGGGCCTTTAAAAACAGTAGGTATAAAAGTCAACTTCACCTCATTAATTTCCACATCCGATACCTTTGCAGTATCATGCTCAAACAAAAGCCCCTCTATACTTATTAACGACCTTTGATCCTTCAGAGGCAATGCGAGGCTGCCTGCTGCACTTTTAAATGATTTGGGAATATGATACACTAAGGTATCACGTGTACTATCAGCAAATAAGGTAATCATCTTCATACTGGCACTATCCAGTTCGTTTGCTTTACCAAACTTATATCGTGCATGTAAGCGCAAAATTCCATTTTTCAATGAATCAAGCTCAAATTCAAATGGTAAGAAAACATCTGTAGAATCGCCTTCATCAAATGGCAACTTATACTTCCGCTTTCCCTTCCACAAATCCTCAACATCACGCATCAAAGCCATTTCATCCGACTTTTGATCACGTTCTTTACTCATTTCTTGTTTCAAGAACGCATCTCTTTCGCTTAATATAGAAATAACTTCATCGTAAACATCTGCAAAAATTAAAGGGTTTGCCGAATACCAACTTACAGCCGAATCAAATTCTAGCTTAGTCAAACCATGCCCATTTAAAACCTGACGATAATAGCCGACAAAACTGGAATCCTCCTTGTTGATTGAACGTCCTGCTTGGGATATGGCAGCTTCCACTTCATAAACGTCAGCTAACAACAGAGCCATATCATCCTCATCAGGGATAAAGTCAGCCTTTCCTTCATAATCAGAACAGGAAACTAAAACAACAAATAAACTAAGTACGAGGTATTTTATCATTTCGGTAATTTTTGCTTACCAAAAGTACTAAAAAATGAGAAACACCAAGGATTTGATAATAAACAAAAGGCTCTATCATATTTAAAGGTTGGTTGATTCAACCCATTCTGGGTTGTGGAGTTTTTGTTATTTACACCACGATGTTCATCCGTGGCTATAAATGTTCAATCCTTTCAGGATTATTCTTCTATACCGATTAGTTAAATTGGTATTATAACCACGAAGTGGTTTAACGTTAATAACCCTGGGTGAAACCCAGAGGATGCCAATACAGTCTAACACAACCCTGAAATGGGTTGAATGTTCATCTATTGCAATATTACCAACCATTAATTTTGAAAAAGCAAATCAAAAAATATTTTGAAACCACCGTTTCATAGATAACTCTACTTGCCATCCGCCCGCAACATAGTACGAACCGTTTTAAGGATAATCACAAAATCTAACTTCAAAGACCAACTGTCAATGTATTCCAGATCCATGCGCATCCATTCTTCAAACGAGATATCATTTCGCGAAGCACTCACCTGCCATATACATGTAATACCGGGCTTCATCGACAAACGACGCAATTGCCAACGTTCGTATTCTTTAACTTCAGAAGGTACTGGAGGGCGTGGTCCAACAATTGACATGTCTCCTAATAAAACATTAAAAAACTGAGGCAACTCATCCAAACTAGTCTTACGTAAAAAATGCCCAACACCTGTAATGCGAGGATCTCTTTCCATTTTAAATGCTGGACCATCCATTTCATTCTGATCCATTAAATCCTTCTTCAAATCTTCCGCATTGGTAACCATGGTGCGAAACTTATACACCCAAAACTTACGCCCACGGATACCTACCCGCTTTTGCTTAAAGAAGACTGGTCCTTTGGATGTTAATTTAATCGCAATAGCTAAACCAATATATATCGGAGAAAAAACAGTAATCACCATGAACGACACTACAAAGTCATAAATAGCCTTAAACTTTAAGGATAAATAATCCATTGGTGTATTCGAGATGGTTAGTACTGGTGTAGTATCGAAGTAATGTAAATGTGTTTTATTGGTCAGCATATTAAAGAAGGGTGAGGACATGCGAAATACCACTCCTACCTCATTACATGAAGTTAGGTGAGACATGATTTCCTCCATTCTTGCCTTCTCCTGGCAATATATTAATTCGTCGATGGTTCTTTCTGCTAATATCTGATCAACATTGGCATCCGAACCTAAAAATGGAGCCACATCATGATGTGTCGCTTTTAACTCATCTGTACCAATGATTCCTACAATACGATAACCCCATTCGGGATTATTTAATATCTGATTGATGAAAGTGGATGCTGACTTATCTCCTACAATTAATATATTTCGATAATTAAGTCCTCGCTTTCGTGCACCTTTCAAATACTGATATATCAGCACTTTCTCAATAAAAGTAAGCAAAGTAACTATGCCTCCAAAATACAATATTGGAACTAAGCCAATGTAGAAGAGATTAAACACGAATACTGATAAGGCCAAGAGTCCAGAGCCTAGTATAGACATCACTATCACATTAAAGAGCACCACCGAATATGGGCGAGAACGGTATAACTCATTCAAGCGCAGGCCCTTTGAAAGCACTAACCAAATAACCAGAATAAGTAAATGCAGAATGACTGAGTCCTTATTACGAATGAAAGCCAACTGCTCAAAATGAAACCACAATGCAATTTCAAATGAAATCCAGGCGATAAGTACGTCTAAAGCTGCTAAAGCATTATGAACAACCTTCTCTTTTTCTCTCAGCATTGCGTGTGTTTTGTTTCCAGTGTAAAAATAGAAATTAAGATTTGTTTAACAAAGCAAACATCGTCTTTGTCCTGTATCGCTCCGCTAAACCCTGATTACCAATACATGTTTTAAAGCATCATCGCTGCGGATTAAACCTATAAATTAAATTTTGGTCGATAAACTATACCCAATCGAAATCCAAACGATTCATACAAATCCCCAAAATCATAGGCTAGTGTTCCATTAACTGCCAATCCCGGAACAGCTTCTAGTTTCCAAACAGCACCAAACATCGTATAATATTGTTTTTTACTGTCTTCATAAAAATAATTGGGAGTTCGTTCCCAACTATAACGATAGGCAAATTCTTCGGCATAACTCCCCTTATTGATGGTGTAACTTGCTTTGAATAAATAGGACAAACTACTCGTTATGCTACCTTCCGCACCTAAATGAATGGCATTAACTCGATTGTTGATGAATTTGCCATGTTTATTAATTTTCCCAGAATTGTACTTATCGGCTGTTTCGATTGTATGGTACAAGGATGTACCCATGGACTGACCATAATAAGTCCACCCAGTGTAATAAGACCCATTATTCATGTAATCGTCGCGGCCTCCAAACTTATAACCTTCATTCATGGCTACTTGCATATAACGATCTACCTCAGGCCAGGTCCATCCTGTTCTTGTTTCTCCAAATACCTCGTACATAAAGTTATCAAAATCACCTTCTATATCATCTTTCCATATGATTGATCCTTCCTTGTGTCCATTATAATCCACAGGATACAAAGGATCAGGTATGCCATAATCGGATTGCACATCATGTTTAATAACTTCTACTGAGATACCCTTCAACCATGACATTTCTTTGGGATAAACTAATATTCCAATGGTATAATCCTTATTCTCACCATTCCATAATTTCATACCAGAGGCATCGGCAAAGGGTTTCTGCCAATAAAATTGCAAATCTAACAGCTCGTGTTTATAATACAAGCCAAAATCCCATAGGCCCATATGAGCCCCGGCAGCATTAGTCTCTTCACCTCCACCAAGCTTAGCTGAACCTTTAGCCATAAAAGTGGCCCAAAAATCAATAGGTATCTTTGTACCATCAGGACGAGTACCTCCAAATAAGGCCGAATGCACGATTCCTGCATAGGGCTGCAACTTTACATTTCCCAATCGGGCATAGGCCCACTTCTCGTGCAAGAGTACATTACTGGCACTATTACTTTTCTCTCCTCTGTCATCATTTAATACACCTTGAGATATGCCTCCTTTAATCTCTAACCAGTTCTTGGTAAAACCCAAGGGTATATAATCATTAAAGCCGAAGGTAATTCGAGGTATTGGTCGCACATTGGAGCTCATCAGAAAAAAACCAGATGTTAGTTTTTCATCATAAGTAATGGGACTATAGGCTTCCATTCCCATGGAATAGTCAATTTCCCAAACTTCTCCTTTAACATATAATTCGTGTAAAAAGCTTCTTTTAATATCAGCATTCATTACTCCGCCAAAACCAGTGCTCAGCGTGAAATTCGATTTATTAATAAAAGTATGTTTGATTCCTCCATATACCAGAGCATTGCTCTTCCCGTATTGATCGAATAATCCCCAGTTATTGGCATGCGACCAAAGTGGGTTTAGTTCGTGTGAAGAAAGAGTGCCATAAGTGGCCAACTTTATCGACAAGGTATCCACTTGTGCTTTTAAGGCTGTGATGATTCCAAATACAATAATACCAGCAAAGACAAGTCGTTTCATTACTATCTATTTAAGGTGCACAAAAGTAAAATAATTATATAAGTATAATCATTTGCATTTACAAGAACATTAATTTCCAATATGGAATAAAACGCACTTCGGTTTCTCCCACAATAATTATATCGTCTAGCGACAAATTAATAACATAACCATACATTGGTTTATAAGCTGTCAAAAAACTACGATACGAGCGACTTACTGCTCCTCGCTTTAAGTTTGAAAATTTTACTTCAACCGGCACCATGCTCCCTTTTTCATTCACAATAAAATCTACTTCAGCCTTATCTTTGGTTCGCCAATAATGAATAGGAGTAGTTGGGCTATGAAATTTATTACGCAGTAACAGGTACACAAAGTTTTGAAATATAAATCCATCATGTGCATTATTTGCCTGACCAAAACGCCTACGCCCAAAATGGCACATTCCCAAATCGTTGAAATACACAGTTGGCGACTTAATCAACTCCTTTTTGAGATTAGTAAAGTACGGCTTCACAACATCAACCACGAAGGTTTTTTCGGCATACCACAGATACCTCTTAATTGTATCCACCGATACTCCAACTTCGCAAGCAAGTGTTGAATAATTAATCAAGCCTCCGGCCTGCACAGCCAAAAGCTGAATCAATTTGGTAAATTTATCAGGTTCACGAACGCCTAATAAATAGGCAATATCTCGTGTGATATAAGATGTATAAATTTCATTCATCACCTCCGATTTTCGCTGCTCACTTTCGGCCATTACCAACTTTGGATAACCACCAAAGCGAAGATACTCATCAAGGTACTGTTGCAATTTAGTCCCTTGAATATTACAAAATTGCTCAAGACGATCGCTGTATTTATAATCCGATTTAAAATCAATAAACTCGCTAAAAGTAACCGGATACATTTCAACAGTCTGCTTACGACCTGTTAAAGCCTCAGCTATATGTTCTTTTAACTCAAGACTGCCCGACCCACTTACCACGAACTTATAGGGCAGATTCATGTCGTATATCCCTTTCAAAAAACGACCTACATCTTCTTTCTGCTGTATCTCATCAATAAACACAAAACCTTTATTGTTGCCAAATTCCAATCGGATACGATCAAGAAGCACCTGTTGTGAAGCAAAATATTGAGTATCTTCTTCAATATCCAGATTCATAAACAACACACGCTCTCCAATCTTAACAAGTTCATCCATCACCTGATACATGACTGTAGTTTTTCCAACTTGTCGCGCCCCAATGATAACAATAACCTCCTTTAAGTATAGAAAAGATTCAATCTTATGTTTTTCAAGTCGTCTTATCACAGCTTATTCCATTATAAATCAGAATCAAACATACAAAATAACTAAAAGCATTACAAGTCCATATGTGTTTTCATCGGGTTAATTCACTACTGTAGTTGTGTTTTTATCGGGTTAATTCATTACTGTGCTTGTGTTTTTATCGGATTAAAATTATATTGTTTATCTAGCAGCACGAAAACACACCCACATATGTGGCTTATACCGATCACAAAAGCAACTTCCCTGATTTATCATATCTAAGCTATATCGTTCCCAAGTACTTGCTATTAGAAAAACCACGCTCTTTATAATCACGAAACACCAACCATATATCATACTTTTCATTTCCAAAAGAATCAATCTTCCATAAATATGAACAATCTCTGCGTCGTGCCTCCGTTTGTTTATACTCTATGATATATTGACCTCGTACATTGGCGATCATAAATAAAGTATCTAAAGCACTTCCGCTATCTTCTTTTGACCACTGTAATAACAAACCTTCATGCGTTCTTTCAATACTTGTATTAGTTGGCAACGGAACAGATCCCATACTTACCAATGCTTTAGTAAAATCAATGTACTGATTTGGGAATTCTCCATAAATTGAATTTAAAAGATTATAAGACTTTGCTGCTGCATATGCAGAACATCCGCTTGCTACTTGCTGAAAACAAATTTTCAATACATCCTTATATGGACTTAAAAATTCGTTAACCAAACTCATCTTTTGTCGCTGTGCCAATTGTTTCACTGATTTCTTGTCCTTATATTGACTTGGCAACGACCTCACATAACTCTTACCATACATTTGATAGGTGACTACACTACCTATTTTGCCTGATGAACCATCGTTAATATTGTATCGTGCCATAATTTTAAAGACTGTTAGAGAATTAGACAATAGAAACAAGACTTTACAAGGCACACACTATATTTAAATGCACCTCTAAAGGCCAACTAGTTACCAACATTGTACTTGCCTTGCTATAAAATCACACAAAAGTTACAACTAACATCCATAATGCTTTAACTGACTTAAATAAGATTTCAAATGATAATGACCAAACACCATTCTTACATGCTTAAGCACTGACAATAGGCGATTTGGAAGTAAAATTAAATATAGATGATATCTGAAGTAAAACCAAAAACTATTTATGATGTCTAATACAAATCGATTATTTAACATCCCCGATGCCAATTTAATTGAATTCGGTGAAATGGTTGCAGCCAAGCTGCCCGAGGACATAGCGGAATTAAATAACTTCGACAGAACGATTAATGAAAGTTATCCGCCTTCGATAAGGACTGCCATTAGTGAATTTAAGGCCTTTCCCACTGATCAGGTGGTGATTGATGAGATGGCTGAACTAACAAAAAATGTGAATGACGCCCTTTCTGCATGTAATAAGTGTTACCGGACCATAAGCTTTTTTGCTCAAAAAGCTTTTCCTGAAAATAAATCCATTCAAAATCAGTTTGGATTAAACGACATTGTAAGTAAGCATTCGGGCTCATACGTCATGAATGCTCAATAATTTTAGTTAATGCGAGACATTCCAACATCAGGTAGAATCCATGGACAATTCTCACCA
>NZ_JBNGOY010000037.1:0-58206 GCF_050589805.1 Carboxylicivirga fragile
TGGCAAAAGTGCCTGTTTTCGGGGTTTTATTATATCATTAAAATAGTGATAATTATTTAATTATCAAAGTAATATGTCACTTAAGAATATGCCTACATATACTCGGTTAGAAAATGACTTTCCATGTATTCCTTAAATTCACGTGTCATATTCTTAGATAAATCACCTAACATACAAGTTCCAATAATACACGATCTTTTATCGCCTGGGCACGACTGAATAGTGACCTTACCTTCTATTGCCTCATAAATAGCCAATAATGATAACTTAGCCGGATCAATTTTAATAACAAACCCACCACTAGGCCCTCTGTTTGAAGCTACAAAATCCTCCTTAGCTAATCGTTGCATTACCTTAGCAACATGATGTTTCGAACTTTCAATGGCTTCTGAAATCTGGTTCACATTCAGTTTCTTTTCACTTCGTGCAATCAATACCATAGCATGCAAAGCTATGGATGCCGCTTCGGAGAGGGTAACTATTTTTGACATAATACTATTTTCAGGTTATTCAATACTTAAATGGTTTAAAAAGGCTAAAATATAAAAAAACCCGCAACAATTAAGTTACGGGCTAATTTTATTAGCAAAAGAATTACTCTTGCTCGTATTTTAATGTCTTTGTAGTTAAATCACATACCTCAGTTGGACCAAAGTATTGAATTGGACCAGGGTAAACATATTTCGTATTTCCTGCCCAATCTTCACGTTGTTCAACAAACTTTTTATAAGGAGCACCATCCAAACGAACCAATGCCTTTTGAATAACAGGCTTCATTTCTCCATGACGCTTTTCCATGTTCATCATCATCGTTACTGGCACACCGCCTGCAATCCACTCTTCAGATGGCGCAATTAAGTTACGTACAGATGCCATATATCCTGTTTTACCCTCAGCGATTAATACCGATGCAGTACATCCCAAAGAGTAACAATAATCAGCATCAAAATTAGATGGTGCGGCACAACGCCCTTCGTAACCAAAGAAATGAGGCTGTCCTTTGAATTTACCTTTAAATTCACCAGCTTTCTTCATTTTCTTCAATTTGGCTTTCACCATATCAATCAACATCTTCTCCGTTTCAATTAACGAAACCTGAACGTTACCATGTGGATCACGATCTAACATTAATTGGTTTGCAATTGAATTAGGAAGAGAAACAAACACTTCACGTGATTCTTTTGAAATACGCTCAGCAACAAATTCACGTTTCTCTTTATTTCCTTCAAATGCATTTACTTCAGCTTCGTTATGTGCTAAAAAGTCGTTCAACTCAGCAATTAATTTCTTCATGGCTGGTATAAACTCAACCAAGCCTTCAGGAATAAGAGCAGTACCGAAGTTATCTCCATTAGCAGCGCGCTTAGCTACAATATTAGCAATATCAGTTACTACATCATCCAAAGTCAACTGCTTAGCCTCAACCTCTTCAGAAATAATACAAATATTAGGTTGTGTTTGTAAAGCACACTCTAAACCAATATGCGAAGCTGAACGCCCCATTAATTTAATAAAGTGCCAATATTTTTTAGCTGAATTAGCATCACGCTGAATGTTACCAATCAGCTCGCTATATACTTTACAAGCAGTATCAAAACCAAATGAAGTTTCAACCATCTCGTTTTTAAGGTCGCCATCAATTGTTTTTGGAACACCAATAACTTGGATACCTGCTCCTTTGGCTTTGTAATACTCTGCTAAAACACAAGCATTGGTATTTGAATCGTCACCACCAATAATGACTAAGGCAGTAATGTCCAACTCTCTACAATTCAATAGAGCCTGCTCATACTGTGCTTCCTCTTCAAGTTTTGTACGACCCGAACCAATAATATCAAAACCACCTGTATTACGATAGTGATTAACTACATCTTCGGTTAACTCGATATACTGATTATCAACCAAACCACCTGGTCCTCCAAGAAAACCAAACAATTTATTATCTGAATTTAGCTTCTTTAATCCATCGTATATTCCTGAAATTACATTGTGACCACCCGGTGCTTGACCACCTGAAAGAATTACACCAACATTTCTTGCTGAAGATACTTTTACTTCACCTGGTTCAAAACTCAACAATGGCATTCCATATGTATTCGGAAATATCTTCTCTATTTCAGCCTGATCAGCTACTGACTCAGTATTTTTTCCTTCAACAATTTTAACGCTACCTTGCAAAGACTTTGGCAATTTTGGAGCGTAATTCTCACGTGCAATCTGAAGTGGACTCTTAATCATTTTATCGTTCGATTAATAAATAACATATTGGCACTTTACAATGATAAATAAGTGCTTTTATAAAGTTTTGCAAATTTGCTGATATTTTTTCAAAATAGAAATAAAAGGGCCATACAATTTACAATCATTAACTTATTTAAACCAATTATCGTTAGATAGATAATATTTACCGCCCTCTATTTAACATTAACTCACGCTCATTTAAGTGAATAACCTTAAAACCTGTCCATTATCATTTATATTTATTAAATTTGGTAATATCACCAGTAATGAACAAAAAAGCTGTAAGTAAATAATCCGAAAATACTGCAATTTAAAACCTTACAACATGACACTCATTAAAAGTACTCCGAAAACAATAGGTATTTTAACAGGTGGTGGAGACGTTCCCGGCCTAAATCCAGCCATTCGAGCAGTCACCATTCGAGCTATTCACGAGGGCTATCGTGTAATTGGTATCCGAAATGGGTGGAAAGGTGTGATTTCAATTAATCCTTCACTAAGTATACATGAACAACCTTTTCTTTTTGAATTAAATGAAAATATAGTGAACCGCTTGGGACGAACAGGTGGAACATTTCTTCATTCAAGCAGAACAAAAGCCAATAAAGTAGCACTTGCAGATGTTCCTGAGCATTTGAAAGGTGATTACAAAGACGAATATAATGACTTAACGGATGAAGCGGTTCGAAACCTGAAATATGTTGGCATTGATTACCTCGTACCAATTGGAGGCGATGATACTTTAAGCTATGCAGTACGACTACATCATGAAGGAATAAAATTAATAGCTATACCCAAAACCATGGATGGTGATGTTCCGGGCACCGAGTATTGCATTGGATTTAGCACATGCGTTACAAGAACCATTGAATTAACTCATGCCCTTCGTACATGTGCCGGATCGCACGAGCGCTTTCTTGTACTAGAAGTATTTGGCCGTAATGCAGGATTCTCAGCACTTTTGCCAACAGTTGGTGGAGCTGCCGACCGTTGTGTGATACCCGAACACGAATTTAACATTGAGCAACTCACAGCTTTAATGGTTGAGGATAGAAATAATAATCCAAGTAAGTATTCAGTGGTTTTGGTTTCAGAAGGCGCAACTTTTGAAGGTGGCGATACTGTGTATAGTAGCAATGAGACGGACGCCTTTGGCCACAAAAAACTGGGTGGTATAGGTGAGATGATAGGCTCACAACTAAAAACACTGTCACCTAAATTTAATAACGGTAAAGAAATCAACATTATCAATCAAAAATTGGGGTACCTGGTTCGATCCGGTGAACCGGATGCCTTAGATTCAATTGTTCCTACAGCCTATGCCAATTTAGCACTCGATTTAATAATTAAAGATAACTGTGGTCAGATGGTCTGCATTAACGATGGAAAGTACAACCATGTTTCTGTTGAAGCGGTTAAAAAAGATGCCCACGGCAAAAGTACTAAAAGAGTGAATGTTCAAAGGTTTTACGACATAAATCGATACAGACCCATATATTCAAACATTGTTGGTGATCCAATGATGATATTAACCCGGGAATAAACTGAGTGCGTTTTAATATTTTTTAATAAACATTATAAAGTTTCTGCATAGAAGCATTAATAATGCCTTAATAGATTTGTTATATTTGTGCAAATTGAAACAAATGCACTTCTCTGTCATCATACCCGTATATAATAGACCTGAAGAAATAGTTGAATTATTAGAATCACTAACGCTTCAGTCTTTAATATCATCGTTCGAAGTAATTATTGTTGAAGACGGATCTACTGTCACATGCAAAGAGGCAATAAAGCACTATTACGATGAATTAGATTTGCACTATTATTTTCAAGAGAATCAAGGACCGGGACCAGCAAGAAACTATGGTGCTTCCAAAGCCAAAAGTGGTTATTTGATCTTTTTTGATAGCGATTGCATCATTCCATCCAATTATTTCAATATTGTTATTAAAGAATTAGAAGCACAAAACCTCGACTGCTTTGGAGGACCAGACAGTTCTCATCCGTTTTTCACACCCATACAAAAAGCGATCAGCTATTCGATGACTTCGCCTATTACCACGGGCGGCATTAGAGGTGGAAAGAAAAAGTTAGATAAGTTTTATCCTCGAAGCTTTAACCTTGGTATTACTGCTGAACAATTTAAAGAACTAGGTGGTTTTGCACCAATGCGATTTGGCGAAGATTTAGATTTTAGCATGCGTGCCGTCGAAAAAGGACTAAAAGTTGGTCTCATTAATGATGCACTTGTTTACCACAAAAGACGAACTCACTTTAAAGCCTTTTACAAACAGGTATTTAATTCTGGTATTGCGCGCATAAACCTTTCTTTAAAACACCCGGGCACACTTAAATTGGTGCATTTGGCTCCATCATTGTTTACAATAGCGTACCCATTGCTTGTTCTTATGGCTATCCTACTTAGTCCCTGGATCTGGATTGTAGCAATGATTTTCCCATTAACCATTATTGTCGATGCCTGGTCGCGCACAAAAAACCTAAAAGTCGGTTTTTTAAGTATGCTTGCATCCTTCGTCCAACTCTTTGGGTATGGCTTTGGTTTCATCCAAGCCTTTTGGGTAAGAATAGTAAGGGGCAAAGGTTCTTTTCATAGCTTTGCCCAATCCTTTTACGATTAAATAATAAAACTAATTGCTTACATGCTCAATATTGCAAGTCTCAGTTTTAACGAACTGATAACTTCTCGCAAATGATTTTAAGCGACCAGTTATAGCTTGTAAAGCTTTAGAATTTCCGAATTGTTTATCATCGACATACGATTCATAAACCGACAATAATCGTGTTGCCTCTTCTTCGAGACACAAATAATCTTGAGTAAACATTCTATTCATAGGCATTTTTTAAGTTTATATTCCTAAAACGCAGCCTACAAATATATATTGTCTTTTAGTTTAAGTTAGCGACAAGGATATGTTACGTTCCTCCATCATTCGACGTAGGTTCATAAGTGCATAACGCATTCTCCCCAATGCTGTATTAATACTAACATCCGTCTCTTCCGCTATTTCCTTAAAGCTTAAATCTCTGTAATGGCGCATCTCAACAACCTCTCGCTGATTGTCGGGCAATAATTTAACCAGCTTTCCAACTTCACCAAGTACCTGGTCGTAGATCATTTTTTCCTCAATCGATTTATCCGAAAATTTCACCGAATTAAATAAGTCATATTCATAACTATCATTTGAAATAACCGCCTTATTTTTTTGCTTACGATAAAAATCGATGATCAAATTATGAGCTATACGCATCACCCACGAAGAAAACTTTCCACTATCAGAATATCTGCCCTGCTTTAATGTTTTAATAACACGAATGAAAGCTTCCTGAAAAATATCCTCAGCAAGCTCCTGCTGCTTGACACACATTAAAATATAAGAGAATATTTTTGATTTATGTCTATCGATTAGAACATCAATAGATCCATAATTACCCTCAATAAAACTCTTTACAAGATATTCATCAGAAAGCAAAGTTTGCTTTTCCATAACACTATTTTTTTGGTTCTTGTAAAGGTCTACTTATAGGCAATTTTTTAAATGTGAATAATAATTTTGAGAGCTTAAAAAAAGTAAAAATTGTTTATATACACAAGTTTAATTTCCATTTACGCAAAACTCATCAACAAGTTTCAAATATCAAAACTTTTATATTCAACACCTTATACAATAACCCTCCTATACACAGTTTCTCTAAGAGAAAAATAATCCTTAATCAAGCACAGCTAAAATCGCCAAAAAATCAGTCTCATTACAGAACTTTCTTTAAAACACTAATTTAGAACTAAGAAATTTTCGCAACTAAAGCCAGCTTGTCTATCTTTGCATTCTTGAAATAATTACGAAAGGAAAGCATGCAAAATAATGCCATAATAATAAAGGGAGCTAAAGTTCATAATCTTAAGAATATAGACTTAGAAATTCCTCGTGATGAGTTTATTGTTATTACAGGTGTATCGGGCAGCGGGAAATCGTCGCTGGCATTTGACACATTGTATGCGGAGGGGCAACGTAGATATGTTGAAAGCCTTAGCTCTTACGCAAGACAATTCCTTGGCAGATTAGATAAACCGGAAGTAGATTACATTAAAGGCATACCACCAGCCATTGCAATAGAACAAAAGGTTAACACTCGTAATCCACGTTCTACTGTCGGAACGAGTACCGAAATATACGATTACATCAAACTTATTTTTGCTCGCGTTGGAAAAACCATTTCTCCAATTAGTGGAAATGAAGTAAAACGGCATTATGTATCAGATGCCGTTGAACATGTAAAGTCTCTTGCTGAAGGTACTAAACTAGCCATACTTGCTCCAGTGCAACATTCTGAAGACAGAAATTGTAACGAACACCTGGAGGTATTACTCAAACAGGGATTCAGTCGCGTTGAGATCAACAATGAATTCAAACGGATAGAAGACATCATAAAAGGATCGGAAGAATACCTGCCAGATTGTAAAACCATCAACTTGGTTATCGATCGAATTAGCTATTCAAATGACGAAGACACCATAAATCGATTAGCCGATTCGGTACAAACGGCATTTTACGAAGGGAAAGGTGAATGTGCTTTAAAAATATTCAATGGCAATGAAACTACCTTAGTTAATTTCAATAATCGCTTCGAACTAGACGGCATCGAATTTGAAGAACCTGGGGAGCACCTATTCTCCTTCAACAACCCAGTGGGTGCATGTCCTAAATGCGAAGGATTTGGTAATGTCATTGGCATTGACGAGGATTTGGTTATTCCAAACAAAAGTCTATCCGTTTTTGAAGGTGCAATCGCCTGTTGGAAAGGTGAAAAGATGGGGCAATGGAAAGAACAACTAATCAACAATGCGCATCGTTTTGATTTCCCTGTCCATAAATCATATTTTGAACTTAATAAAGAACACAAAAAATTACTTTGGACAGGCAATGAGCATTTTAATGGACTGAATGATTTCTTTACACACGTAGAGGAAAAGCAATATAAGATTCAATACCGTGTAATGTTATCGCGCTACAGAGGCAAAACGGTTTGCCCTGAATGTGATGGAGCCAGATTAAAGAAGGAAGCAGCTTGGGTGAAATTAGCCAACAAAAACATTCACGAATTAGTTAATTTACCAGTAGCTCAACTAAGTCATTTCTTTGATGATTTAAAACTGAACAAACACGACCAAGAAGTTGCCGGACGACTCTTAAAAGAAATTCAACTTCGTTTACAATTTCTTTGTAACGTTGGCCTTGGCTACTTAACCTTAAACCGCCTTTCTTCTACCCTATCGGGCGGCGAAAGTCAACGCATTAATTTAGCAACAAGTCTGGGAAGTAGTTTAGTTGGGTCACTATACATATTGGATGAGCCAAGTATTGGACTTCACTCTCGCGACACCGATTTACTTATTAAAGTATTGAAGAACCTGAAAGATCTGGGCAATACTGTAATTGTTGTTGAGCACGATGAAGATATAATTCGGGCATCGGATAAAATTATTGACATTGGCCCAGGTGCGGGAAGACTTGGTGGCGAATTAGTATTTCAGGGCGATTTTCGAGCACTTGAAGCATCCGATAAAAGCTTAACAACAAAATACCTCAAGGGAATTGAAAAAATTGAAGTTCCCAATACGCGAAGAAAATTCAACAACACAATAGATATCAAAGGTGCTTGCGAAAACAACCTAAAGAATATCAGTGTCAAATTTCCACTTAACATCATATGCGCCATTACTGGGGTTTCTGGTTCAGGAAAAACTTCTTTGGTACGAAAAATTCTATACCCGGCTCTGAAAAAACATTTAGGTGGCTATGCCGACAAAACAGGCTCGTTTGATCAAATGACTGGTGCCTTGGGTGAAGTTACCGACGTTGAGTTTGTGGATCAAAATCCTATCGGTAAAAGTTCGCGCTCCAATCCGGCCACCTACCTTAAAGCTTACGATGAGATTAGGAAGTTAATGTCGGAACAGCAGGCAGCTAAAAACAATGGATTTAAGCCGTCTCACTTCTCTTTTAATATCGATGGGGGCCGTTGTGAAGAATGCCAGGGAGAAGGCACCATAAAGGTGGAAATGCAGTTTATGGCAGATATTGTACTATTGTGTGAAAGTTGTCATGGGCATCGTTTTAAGGATGATGTTCTTGATGTAAAATACAAGGGCAAAAATGTATTCGACATACTTGAGATGACAGTGAACGAAGCCATTGAGTTTTTCTCTGAAACCAAAGATACGCTGTCGAAACGTATAAGCAAACGCTTAAAACCTTTGGCTGACGTAGGTTTGGGATATGTTAAACTCGGCCAATCATCGAGTACCTTGAGTGGAGGTGAAAGCCAACGTGTGAAGCTTGCTTCTTATCTGGCCAATGAAAAAAGCCAACCTACACTCTTTATTTTCGATGAACCAACAACCGGACTACATTTTCATGATATCAAGAAACTACTAAACGCTTTTGCCGCTTTAGTAAAGAATGGTCACTCCTTATTAATTGTAGAGCACAATATGGAGATAATTAAATCAGCCGATTGGATAATTGATTTAGGCCCTGAAGGAGGACAAGATGGTGGAGCCATTGTGTTTGAAGGCACGCCTGAAGATTTGATTAGCTGCAAAGAATCATACACAGGTCATTTCCTAAAACCTTACTTACAATAAACAAGTAAGCCACGCGATTGCGTGGCTTTTCTTTATATTCTTTCAATTAATTTCTATCACTTCTTATCTGGCTCCACCCCAAACAATACGGCAACACATCCAGATATAATGTCATTATCCTGTACTTTTCGTTCAAGAACTTCCATCTCCACAATCAACATCTGGGTTGATTCTACTTCAAAATCCCAAACTAAACTATAGTTGTGGTTACTATTATCAAAAATCACTTTACCTGAACGCTCTACTACTCGAAAGTGAATGGTTGGCAAACTCTCAATTTTGCTAATGCTAACCCTATACTTTTGCCCTTCAAAAAAGGTTTTAAAAAGCTCAGCTTTCTCTCCTTCAGATAGTACCGTTGCATTATAGTTACCATCATGAATATATTCACCAAGTTTTGCTTTACCAACATTTTTGGCAAACGAAAAGCATTGTGCTTTCAGAGAAATAACACCAAGTAGCATAAAAGCTACAAGTAAAAGGGATTTTTGGGGAAGTCGCATTAGGTTAGAGCTAGGGTGATATTAATACTACGATACAAACTCATTTCTAATTTCAGCAACTTTTTCAAGTAACTTATCAAAAACGTCATCAGAAATATAAGTCTCCGAATCGGCTTTAATTGTTGTCACTTTCTTTTCAGCATCAGTAGTAGCTTCAACTTTAGAAGTATTAATAATCTTAACCTGATCAAAAATTACCTTTAACTCATTTGTCTTTGTTAACAAGTAATTAATGTCTTCATTATCCTTATAATCTTCCAACAAATTAATAACGGTATATAAACTCAATTTTTGATAGACAATACGATCAATTAAACGCTGGTTACTTTCCAATGAACCATCCGTTAAACGAGTAGCTAAATACAGGCCTTCCATCCAACCCCCAACTAATACCATAACCGCAATTGCAGGTCGATCATTCTCAGTTAAATAAGCATTTGAAGTCATGAATGTTTCAGATATAATGTCCATCATTACATCACGGTTATTCATGTTATTCTCAAGCTTACGAAGCGTATTTTCATCAATCGCATCAATAATACCAAGTCCTTCGGCCAATTTTTTAGTATTAGCCATGTACTTAATCGAACTTTGCGTTTGATCAAACAAACTAGTATAACTCAAATCGGCAGAATAAATACCAAGATTCAGAGCCATCTGACGATTAGTTGTATACTTCTCAAGGTTATTTAATGGATTAAGTAAATCCTCATTATAGGTAGCTCCAGCTCTTTTTATCAACATAGCTGTTTCCAAAGGAGAAGGCAAGGAATAAAAAATCAGTTTCGATTTTTTAAAATCATCCATCACTTTTCCGTCAACTGTAACTGATTCTACAATCTTATCTTCCTCGGTTGCTTTCTTATCTTTCGAACCTGAAATACAGGCAGTAAAAGATGCTGATATTGCTAATATGGCAAAGAAATAAAAAAATGGTTTGGCCAGATTTCTTTTCATGAGAATATCTATTTTTTCGTAATTTACTGGGTAGTACTATTTATATTAATTCTGAAAAATACTATAAAATTTTTAAATAAAACAGGCCAAAGCTACTTTTAGCGCATTTTTTTTCAATCAGAATAAGCAAGACAAGGCATTGGACAGAATAAAACGACTATCGGACAATACATTACAATCTATCACACCAAAAAGCCCTATGATCTACTAAATCACAGGGCTTTTTAACTTATTTTATATTTTTTACTCGTACTTCGAAAAATACTTCATAAACTGTGCTCTTTCGTACATTCCTGGTTCTGTAATTTTACCATAATTCATGGCACCTCTAAAGTCAGATACTTTATCATAACCTTTTTCATCCATCCAACTACCCAACTTCTCGATCATCTCGGTGATAACCTTAGGGCCGTTCTTATATATTGATGAACACACCTGAGCAGTTGTTGCTCCGGCTAACAATTGCTTAATTAGGGCTTCTCCATCATGAATTCCAGTTGATGCCGATATATCAACATTCTGCACTTTATCCGAAACAATTGCTACCCAACGCAAAGTACGTCGCATATCAGCGGACGAACTAAGCACTTCAGCTGAAGTCATGCTCATTTTATTTATATCAATATCTGGTTCATAGAATCGATTAAACATAACCACTCCCTGAGTTCCTGATACTGATAATTTGTTTACCACATTAACTAAATTAGAAAAATACAATCCTAATTTTATGGAAACAGGGATATTAACAACTTTAGCTACATTCTTAGATACTTCATAATATAATTTTTCGTATTCAGCTGACTCAATATTTTTGTCGGTATTAACCACAAAAACATTCAACTCCAATGCATCGGCACCAGCCGCTTCCATCTGCTGGGCAAAATCAACCCATTCATCAGCTGAGAAACAATTAATACTGGCTATCACAGGAATATCATATTTCTCTTTACATCCCTTTATGAGATTCAAATAATCACCCACCTCATTATCGCGGGTATAACCTTTTATATAATCGATTGCTTCAGGATAATCAACACCTTCACCTTTGTAAATGGAATTGTTAATCTCGTGATTAATTTGCTCTTCAAAAAGCGATTTTAATACGACAGCACCAGCGCCTGCATCCACCAATTTACCGATTTTCTCAACACTATTGGTTAAGCCAGAACTACTGACAACAACCGGATTCTTAAGGTTTAAGCCTAAATATTTTGTTTCTAAATTTGCCATTGGGAATTGCTTTTTTTAACCATTATACTGAAACAAATATAAATAAATCTGTTTCAGTAGAAATACAAACTGCTATTTTCTTATCAGGTAATCTTTAATATAGAATGTTTTCACGCAAGCTACTTGTTGTAATTACGAGCACCAAATATCGAACTACCAACTCTTACCATTGTACTACCTTCTTCCAGTGCCTTTTCAAAATCGCCAGACATGCCCATGCTAATTTCTTTAAATGAATCTGAAGTTGAGAAAACACTTTGCTTTAATCGCTTAAACACATCTACCAGATTTCGGAATTCTGTTCGAATCTGATTCTCATCATCCACATAGCTTGCCATGCCCATTACACCTTGTATATCAACAAAAGATAGATCTGCTAATAACTCAGGCGATAGCAATTCCACTAATTCTTCAGCGCTAAAACCAAATTTGGTTTCTTCAGTAGCAATATGTACTTGTAATAAACAAGGTACTTTTCGCTGGCATTTAGCACCCTCTTTATTGATGGTTTTAAGCAACTTTTGCGAATCAACACCATGAATCAAACTTACAAACGGAGCAATGTATTTCACCTTATTGCTTTGCAAATGGCCTATCATATGCCATTTAATATCCTTTGGCAATGATTCGTATTTACCAACCAACTCCTGTACTTTATTTTCACCAAATACACGCTGACCAGCAGCGTATGCTTCTTCAATGGCTTCATTTGGTTTGGTCTTTGATACGGCTACTAAACAAGCTTTCTCTCCTACCAATTTTCGTACCTTATCCAGATTTTCTTTAATCGACATAGCTATCTTATTAATACTGCAAATTTACACATCCAACTAAGTTGAACAAAAAAAGCCTCCCTAAAAATAAGGAGGCTTTCGAGAATATCTTATGAATTCCTATTTAGTTTCCAACTTATGGATAACTAAACCAGAACGTAATTTTGGCTCAAACCAAGTTGTTTTAGGAGGCATAATATTACCAGTATCAGCAATATCGATTAACTGTTGCATCGAAACTGGATACAATGCAAACGCAACTTTCATACTACCAGAGTCAACACGTTTCTTCAACTCACCAAGGCCACGGATTCCACCAATGAAATCGATACGAGTTGAACGACGTAAGTCCTCTATGCCTAACATCTTATCTAAAACATGGTCAGAAAGAATAGTAACATCTAATACGCCTATTGGGTCGTTATCGTTATATGTACCATTCTTAGCATTTAACTTGTACCATTGTCCTTCCAAGTACATGCTGAATTCGTGCAATTGAGCAGGACGATATTCGTCAGCACCCATGCACTCAACCTCAAATACACCTTCTAGCTTAGTTAATAACTCTTCTGGAGTTAAACCATTTAAGTCTTTAACAGCACGGTTATAATCAATAATTTTCAACTGATTATCTGGAAAGTGAACTGCCATAAAGAAGTTATACTCTTCATCACCAGTGTGATTTGGATTTTGTCCACTTTTTTCATCACCAATACGAGCAGCAGCAGCTGTTCTGTGGTGACCATCGGCAACGTATGTAGCAGGTACCTTAGTTGTAAATAACTCTTCTAAACGAGCATTGGTTGCAGCATCGTTAACAGCCCATAGATGATGACCAAAGCCGTCTTCAGCAGTAAAGTCATAATCGGCAGCTTGACTCTTCACAATGTTTTCAACGATTTCGTCAATCTCTGGAACAGCTTTGTATGAGAAGAATACTGGCTCGATATTAGCATCCAGGTAACGTGTCAAAATCATGCGATCCTCTTCCTTATCCGGACGAGTCAACTCATGTTTTTTAATGATGCCATTTTTATAATCTTCGCAAGCAGCAGCACCCACAATACCATATTGTGTGCGTCCATCCATTGTTTGCGCATAGATGTAATATTTAGCTTCTTCATCTTGAGCCAACCAACCTTTTGCCTGGAACGCCTCAAAATTAGATACTGACTTTTCATATACCTCATCGGAATGAATATCAGTTCCTGCAGGACAGTCAATCTCTGCACGGGTAATGTGTAATAAAGAACAATCTTTTCCTTCAGCCATTTGAGCTGCTTCCTCACTGTTCATTACGTCATAAGGCAAACAAGCCAAGTCCTCAGAAATGTTTTGCGGGGGTCTTAATCCTTTAAACGGTTTTACAATTGCCATTACTTGATATTTAGTTAGTTTCTATAATTATTTCTTAACTCTTATGTGAAAGCAAAAATGAGAATAAGAATTTGTAAAATAAGTGATATCGGTCAATCATTCAAGTTTTTTTTATGCTTTACAACACATATTAAAGGAGGTGGTAAAATAGTAAATTAGTATACCAGTGAAATAGTAAATTAGGGTAATAGAGGAGATAGTGAATTAGGATAATGCATTAAGTAACAAAAAAAACAATAGCAATTCATTAAAAAAACCAGAAAGACTATTTCACTATATCACTACATTACTCAATACTATTTTACTTTCTTATCTCCGCCTTATAATCTTTGCAAATACTTTTTATATCCCACAGCCATTTTTGATAGTTCAAGTAACTTCTCTCTTGCACTATAACTCTCCTCTGATGAAATATAATTCTGCTGCAATGCAATTGAATTACAGACCACACATTCTCTAATTGAACCTTTTGAAATCCGGAGATATCTTAATGCCAAAGGTATTGTCTCCCCATACCCTTCCCCAATATTTAATGCTATAGAATTGGCAGCCCTTCTATATTGACCTGTCAACCCATATATTTCATCCTCAGGAAAGCTCTTTGTTTGTTCATATACCAAATCAATAAACGCCATAGCTTTTTTATACAAACCCAAACTTTCAAAATCAAAAAATCCAGTCATGATTCATGCATTTATTAATCTGAAAGTTACAAAAAACTTCAAAAGTAGCGAATACAATATCTAGGCAAATAGTAATATTTGATACAATTATTATAATTACATACTAATCATATTTCTATGACTAAACAAAAATAGCAGGACACTTGCGCACCCTGCTATTTACTATATCACTAAATTACTATTTCTCTAACAAGAACTACTTATTTACCTTAAATGTTTCGTCGCCATTTTCAAGAAAACCAATGATTTGACGAGCAGCAGCAGCGCCGGCATTAATGTTAGCCTCAGCCGTTTGAGCACCCATTTTCTTAGGTGTAAAGAAGAAACGTCCTTCGAAATTAGCTTCAAACTCAGCTTTACAATCTGGTGCGATGTCAGAAAGATATTTAAAGTCAGGACGATCAGCCATTACTTTCAAAATCTCTTCTTCGTGAATCACCTCTTTACGAGCCGTATTAACAAGAGCAGCTCCTTGAGGCATGCTTGATAACAATGCATAATTAATGGATTGCTTCGTTTGTGCATTGGCTGGAATGTGTAAAGAAATGTAGTGACATGTTTTGTATAATTCTTCAACCGTTTCAACAGGTGTAATACCAGCTGCTTCAATTGTTTCTTTTGCCACAAAAGGATCAAAAGCATACAATTCCATACCAAAACCTTTGGCAATTTCAGCCACATACTGACCTACATTACCATAAGCATGAATACCTAATTTCTTACCTCGTAACTCAGTACCAGCAGAACCATTAAAACCATTACGAGCCATAAATACCATCATGCCTAGCACCAATTCTCCAACCGCATTGGAGTTTTGTCCAGGTGTATTCATAGCCACAATGCCTTTTTCAGTACATGCTTCTAAATCTAAGTTATCGAATCCTGCACCAGCACGAACAACAATCTTCAATTCAGATGCCGCTTCAACAACTTCGCGAGTTACTTTATCAGAGCGTACAATTAATGCTTGCGCATCTTTTACCGCATCTAACAATTGAGCTTTTTCTGTATATTTTTCAAGAAGTGCCAACTCATAACCTGCAGCTTCTACGATTGGACGAATTTCGTCAATTGCAGCTTTTGCAAATGGCTTCTCAGTAGCAACTAATATTTTTTTCATGGTTATATTCTTAAATGGTAACAAAAAGCTGAGTCTCATACGAGACTCAGCATATCGGTAATTTTATTAAATCCTAGTGTTTAGCTTCGAATTCTTTCATTGCATCAGCTAAAGCTTGAATACTTGCTTTTGGCATAGCATTGTAAGTAGAAGCACGGAATCCACCAACTGAACGGTGACCTTTAATTCCACTCATACCTCTAGCAGTAGCAAAGTCAAAGAAGTCTTTTTCCAATTCTTTGTACTCGTCATTCATGATGAAACAAATGTTCATTAATGAACGATCTTCAACGTTAAGAACAGGCGCTTTGAATAAACGGTTACGGTCAATCTCATCGTAAAGAACAGCTGCTTTCTCAATGTTAATTTTCTCCATTGCAGCAACACCACCTAATCCTTTCAACCACTTCAAAGTTTGAAGCGCTGAATATATTGGGAATACCGGAGGTGTATTAAACATTGAACCACCGTCGATATGAGTACGGTAGTCTAACATTGTTGGGATGTGACGATCCATTTTACCAAGTGCATCTTGCTTAACAATAGCAAAAGTAACTCCTGCAGGCGCAAGGTTCTTTTGAGCACCACCATAAATTAAGGTGTACTTAGATATATCAACCGGACGAGAGAAAATATCAGAAGACATATCTGCTACCAAAGGTACATTTACATCTAAATCAGTTTTAATCTCAGTACCATAAATAGTATTGTTAGTTGTGATGTGGAAATAATCAGAATCAGATGGGATATCATATCCTTTTGGAATATGGTTATAAATAGAATCTTTAGAAGATGCTACTTCAACCACCTCACCAAAAGCCTTAGCCTCTTTTAATGCCTTATTAGCCCAAGTACCAGTATTTAGGTAAGCAGCTTTTTTAGCCATTAAGTTGTAAGGAACCATGCAAAACTGTGTACTAGCTCCACCTCCAACGAAAACCACTTCGTATCCGGCAGGTACATCTAACAATTCTTTAAATAAAGCGGTTGCTTCATCCATTACGGCAACAAACTCTTTGCTACGGTGCGATACCTCTAACAATGATAAACCTGTACCTGCAAAATTTAAAACGGCTTCTGCTGAGTTTTTAATTGTTGACTCAGGCAAAATTGAAGGCCCTGCTGAAAAGTTGTGAATCTTCATTTTATAAAAATTTTAAAACTGCGTATTTTGTTAATGTTTCTACAATTTGATGTTTTGAGAGCACAAAATTATGAAATATCTCATTCATAGACCACAAAATAATGAAGAATAATGACTTACAATTCGTAAGCAATTTCAATATGCAACCTTATTTTGTCCGATGCCGATAACATTTTATCAGGCACTTACTCAAACACAATCAACTAATTAGTTATTTTTCTATCCTCAATATAAATACATGACATTTATCATGTAGCGCGATAAAATATTTAAGTTTACCTCAAATATTTTAAACAAAAGGCAACTTAACTACTTTTGCTTTTAGCTTACGATTACGTACTTTGATATACACTTCTGTTTCGAACTTTGTGTATCCTTTGTTGATATAACCTGTTCCAATCCCTTTTTGTAACATTGGCGACATAGTACCTGAGGTAACACGCCCGATTACTTCGTCATTCTCGTTAACAATTTCATAATCCTTACGAGGAATACCACGGTCGATCATTACAAAACCACGAAGACGTTTCGAAACACCTTCTTCTTTTTGCTTTAGTAAATAATCCTTATCAACAAAGTTGTTTTGATCATTGAATTTTGTGATCCAACCTAATCCAGCTTCTATTGGAGAAGTCGTATCATCAATGTCATTTCCATAAAGGCAAAATCCTTTTTCTAAACGTAAAGTATCGCGAGCCGCCAATCCTATTGGAAGAATACCTTCTTCTTTCCCAGCTTCAAAAATCGCATCCCACATCTTAGCACCATCGGCATTGTGCATGTATAATTCAAAACCACCCGACCCAGTATAACCAGTATTTGAAATTATCACATCCTCAGCACCGGCAATTTTACCAGTTACAAAAGTGTAATACTCAATTTCTGATAAATTAATATCAGTTAATTTTTGAAGTATAGCAGTAGCTTTTGGCCCCTGAATTGCTAATTGAGAAATAGCATCGCTGGCATTTTCAATTTCAGCACCCATTGTATTTTGCTCGTTAACCCAAGCCCAATCCTTATCAATATTAGAAGCGTTAACAACTAACAAGTATTTTTCCTCAGCATATTTATATACTAACAAATCGTCTACAATCCCACCTTTTCCATTAGGAAAACATGAATATTGTGCTTGTCCAACACTTAAAGCAGCCACATCATTTGATGTAACTTTTTGCACAAGGTCAAATGCATTAGGACCTTTTACCCAAAACTCACCCATGTGCGATACATCAAAAACACCAACACCATTACGTACGGTCATGTGTTCATTATTAATGCCACTGTATTCAATTGGCATTTCGTAACCTGCAAACGACACAATCTTAGCGCCTAGTGCCTCGTGCTTTTCGAAAAATGCTGTTCTTTTCATTTGTATATAGTTTATATTGTTTTTACTCATCTTGTGGTAATTATGACATATTAAACCGGTCACACCCTTATTCCACACCTTGAGCAAATGTAGAAAAATAATCACCTGGTAAAAAATGATAATTACTCTGATTTTTGCCTAATAAATATCATCGCCATAAAAAAGACATATTTATTACCTACGAAATAATCCTCTACCAGATTGAAATAGATTTATTCTATCCATAGTTATTCCAATCAAAATTAGATTCCACTCATATCAAAACCCTTTACACATCTGAATTACTATACATTAAAACACACTATTAAAAACCAAACCAAGTTAAATACCTAATATCAATTTGCCTTTTAACCCGAGATAAAATCAGCATCAGCTATCAGCTTTAGGCCTTCTAGTATTGTTAAAAATCATGTTTTAAATGCTTATGTTTTTCAACACATGAGCACAAAAGACTGCTTCTTGCGTGAGTACCTTACTTTAAAATTCATAAAAAATGTTAGATTTGTTTATATTTTTGTAATTTGAAAAGCCAAATCAATAAATAACAAATGTCAAATTCATATCAGCACATTGATCTAAGTTACTTGGAAAGCATTACTGATGGTAGTCTTGATATAATTAAAGAGTTAATTGCCATTTTTGTGGAACAAGTACCCGAATTCACAGAAGATTTTGCGGACGGCATGGCAAATAAAGATTGGAAGAAAATTGCTGCAGCTGCTCACAAAGCAAAATCATCGGTTGTTTCAATGGGAATTAATAATTTAGGTAATATTGACCTTAAAAATTTAGAACTCCTTACAAAACAATTGTACGTAGATGAATTAGTTGCGAAGGGTGAATCAACAAGTGAGTTGGAGCAACTACAAAAAGTATTGGCAAGTTATCCTGAGGATAAAAAACAATGGATCGCTGAAAATAAGAATGAAGAAACAGTTATAGGACTCATTAAAAAATTTGACATTGTTTGTGAGGAAGCTGTTGAAGAATTAAATCAAGTTTTGGACAAATAGAAAATCTTAAAATATGTTGGAATTTAAAGAACAAAGTGGACTTATTATTGGATCTTTAGTCGACACTGATCGCTTAAATGCTACCGTTGCTTCTGAAGTTAAAACTGAATTAACCGATGTTTTGTCTAAAAGTGGCACCAAACTACTCATCAATCTTTCAAACGTAAAGTTTATTGATAGTACTGGTATTGGTGTTTTAATTAGTGCTCTTAAAACAGCTCGCCAACATAATGGAAGTTTATATTTATGCAGTATCCAAAGTCAGGTAATGAGCCTACTGTCACTTATGAAGCTTGACAAAATTTTTGAAATATATAAAAACGAAGAAGACGTAATGTAATATAAAAACCGCCCAAAAGGCGGTTTTTCTTTTTAATGTCTGGATTTTGTTACCATCATTTTTTCTTGCAAACGCTCAATGCCCATTTCACGTAAATAGGTAATTGTTGTTTCTGGTAAGAATTGTCTCATTCGGGGCTCATCATTCTGCTTAATAAAAGCACGAACTTTACTGGCGCTTACATATTCAGCATTCCCTTCAAGCTCAACCTCTTTTCGTTTTACTTCGGTATAACTTATACCCTTAGATGGTAAAATTAATTGCATTGCTTTATTATAGAAAGCTGTAGTGTTGCAATAGTCTTCAGTACCCACATAGCGCGATTGAATTCCCAGAACCGGAGCAATGTGCTCACAAAAAATGGCAATATCCAGTTCTGCCTGTTTTTGCGTAATCACATCAGGGTTTTCATTCTTCAGAAAGTAATTTGGAAAAGTTGCACCTGAAACAACATATTCTCCACCCTTCACCATTTTCACATTAGGCAAATGGGCAATACCAGCTTCAATCATTGCCCACCTATCCTTAAAAGAGAAACTTGAACGATCTTCTTCTACCACAAATAAATAAACCAAGCCATTTTCGGCGGAAGCTTTTTCAATTAAAAATTGATGCCCCAATGTAAATGGATTGCAATTCATTACAATGGCGGCTGTTTCTCCAAGAACAGACTCTTCTTTAAGCGACTTTAAATACTGCTGATAATCCTTAATACTTTTATAGCCAAATTCGAGCACTGCCATAAGTGGCTCTGCCGAAGCAATATGTGTATATCCAATTCCACAAAAGCGTGTAATATTTTCGGGACGGGTAAAAACAAAAGCCTGTTGATGGCTTTGCATTACATACTCTGTAAGATGAGTAACGATGTGCGCAAAAGCACCTGACTCACGGAATTGGGGTGCCACTGCAACGTATTTCAACACCTTTCCCTGGCACGAACCTACACCAACAATATCATCGTTAAGTGTATAAAGTATAACAGAATAATCCACGCTCGACTCATCAAAGTAAAAACCTAATGGGCCTAAAAACCGACGTATCAAATCAGTGTCGTATCGACTACTTAAATCCGGTTCCTCAATTCGAAATTCTGAATTCTCAATCATCCTATAAAACTGTTGTATCAGTCTGACAAAAATGAACAAATAATGATATTGCCAATAAATCTGCTGAGCCACCTGGAGAAATTTTATTCTCATTACACCAAGCTACCAGTTCGGTATAAATCGAAGTTTCCCCTCTTTGAAACGCTTCCATTGCCATTGTAGCTTTTTGCTTCAGCGTTTCCAATATGGTTTTATCGTGACGAAACAATACATTGGTATCGTTATTATTAGCTATTATCTTAAGTAATAAAGGAATAAGTTGATTCGCTAATTCTTTATCAGTCAACTTATTAAATTGGTCATTAAAGTGCTCCTTCATAAAAGGAAGTGCATGGTGCATTACCGTTGGAAAACCTTGTTCGGCTTCACCTCTTGCTCCTGCCCCTTGTAAACCATATTTCATAAAGCACACCTCTCCGTGGCTTAGACTCGAACTCTCTTTAAGACTACATAATTCGCGCTGAATAACACCTCGGGTTATTTGCTGAACCACCGAAGAAAACAGGTTTGATTTAAAAACACCTTTCTTCTTTTTAATCACACGGATGGCTGCGAATACACTTATGGCCAATAAAAATATGGCTCCTTTATGCGTATTTACGCCAAATGTAGCCTTGGTCATAGCCGCCTCCATCAATAAACCTATTTCACGAATATCCGGCAAAACATTGGACAGATCATTCCCCTTGTGCTCAATTGCTAGTTGTGCAATATCCTGAAAGAATGGCGAAATAGCTACCATCGAATCCATGAAAGTACGGTAATCCATATCTGTATGACAGCCCTGCGACGCCCTACAAACCAATCCAGGTTTTGGACTTAATGCAACTTCATACATCATAGCTTTTAGAGCATACTTCGAAACTGAACTTACCAATTCAGCATCATAGCAAAGCTCATTATATGTTTCCATTTTATGAAACATATTCTTGCGCACCTCTTCAATGGTATGTGTTCTTGAGTTACGACAAAAAGCTGCCGACTCATCACAAATAAAACATCTCTTAGCTTTACCCGAAGAGATGGCTTTACCCTTGGAGTCAAGCACATCCAAATCAATCAAACGACCATACTCATGCGATTCCTCAAAAGCCTCGGTAAGATCTTTCAACTCTTGAGCACCCATATTGGCCTCCGGAACTAAAAAAGCAATCCATTCACCAGCAGCATCTTTGGCTTTCTTTTTCTCCTTCTTATATTTTCCAATTGCTCTGCAAATTAAATAACGCTCAAACTCATTCTCAATCAAGCGCATAAATTGCTCACTGCATTCGCTTGACTTTGGATAACCAGGCACATTTAACTGCAGGGAAACAAGGTGCCATCCATATTTGACCAATGATAATTTGGTATTCCAACGGCTCTCCCTCGCTTCTAACAAAGCGCTTATTATTGAATTTGTATCGTTTGATTTTTGCATCAATCTTTTACTTGACGTATCACATCAATAATACTTCCATCGCGGTATTCAACAACACCAACAATTCTATCTGTATTCTCAATTGGTTTTGCTTTCCCAGTTATCTTTTCAACTTCAGTAGCAAGTTCCTTAATATCTTTAACGGCAATTCCTGCCTTAATTAAGTTTTCACGCAACTCAGGTCGCTTAGGGTTAACACATATACCTCGCTCAGTTACCAATACATCAATGCTTTCGCCAGGCGTTACAATTGTATGCACCTTATCCTTAACAATAGGAATTCGTCCACGAAATGACGGACAAACAACAACTGTAAGGTTAGCTCCAGATGCAGTATCGCAATGACCTCCAGAAGCGCCTCGTACATAACCTTCTGAGCCAGTAATTACATTCACATTAAAATCAGTATCTATTTCCAAAGCACCAAGCACAACAATATCTAACTTATTGGTCATACATCCACAGTTAAACGGGTTGGCATATAAACCAGCTGGAATCTCTATGTGATAGGGATTATCCATCAAAGAAGTACTTACAGCTGCATCAAATGACTGTACATCAAAGATAGATCGAAACAAACCTTCGTTAAGCATATCAACACCATAAGATGTTACTCCACCAAGGATAAAGCTCCCTTTGATCTCGCGGCGACGCATTATTTTACGAAGGTATTTGGCCACCGCTAATGATGCACCTCCTGCTCCAACCTGGAAACTAAAATCCTCTTTTAACTCACCTGAATGCTCAATAACGTTGGCAGCCAAACGAGCAATTTGCAAATCCATAGGTGCCTTTGTAATACGAGTTGTACCACCCGCAATTTTCGACGGATCACCAATTGAATCAACCTTCACAACGTAATCGACATAGTTTTGCGATATAGATCTTGGCACACAAGGATAGTCAACAATATGATCAGTCACCACAATTACCTGTTTGGCATACCAGGCATCAATGGAAGCATATCCCATCGAACCAAAAGCCGACTTACCATGTGACCCCGTGCAATTACCTTCCTCATCGGAGGCTGAGGCAGCTATAACAGCTAAATCAATCTTGATACGACCAGTATGAACACTTCGAACACGGCCTCCATGCGAATGTATTACAGCTGGTTTAGGCATCACACCTTCAGCTATGGCTTTTCCTAATTCACCACGTATACCACTTGAATATATCTGTGTGATAGTACCATCTTTTAGATAGGGCAAAATCGGATCGTGTGCTGAAGTTAAACTACTTGAAGCAAGTGTAATATCTTTTATACCTAGCTCTGCTAATATCTGAATAGATTGAACCAATAGACTATCTCCACCGCGCAGGTGGTGATGAAAAGAAACTGTCATTCCATCCTTAGGATTGGTTCTTAAAATAGCTTCTTTTAAATCGCTACATGTTTTATCAGAGTGAGGCATTTTAGCTTTATTGGGTGGAGGAACAGTTTCTTCTTCCATCCAGCCTTTCTTTAATTTAGTAAACGCCCCTGCAAAGGGCTCAAGTTCACCAATGCCCTCTAATTTCTCTGGTATATCTCTTTGAAGTATATTTTTCACAACCTTAGCTTTAATCATTAAGTACTCAACGTCAATTCAAATTACAAATCAGCCATTTCTATATCGGCCATTTCAAGTACGCGCATGGCACGTTGAACAACTGGAGCATCAACCATTTTACCATCTACAGCAAATACACCAATGCCTTCTTTTGTATTACGTTCAAAAGCTTTCACTATTTTAACCGCTTTCCGAATTTCTTTTTCGGTTGGTGTGAACACTTCATTAACTATTTCAATTTGACGCGGATTAATAATGGCTTTTCCAGTAAATCCGAGTTTCTTAATGTATTCAGCATCTTCACGTAAACCTTCTTCGTTTTCAACATCTACAAAGACAGTATCGAAAACATCAATCTTACATGCCTTGGCCGCCATCACAATTTGCTTTCTTGCATAGTCGATGCCAATGCCATCGTTAGCTTTTACCAACTGCATATCGGCTGCTAAATCCTGTCCCCCAATAGATATAGCATCAATACGTGGAGAGTACTTTGCAATATCATATACATTCTGGACTCCAAGAGCGGTTTCGATCATTACATGCACGTTCATTTTATCATGCGGTAACTGATGCTCATCCTCAATCTGCTCGATCACATCAATGATGCGCTTTATCTCATCTAAGGTTTCAACTTTAGGTAGACGAATAGCATCTGGTTGAAGCGGAACAATTTGCTTTAGATCTTCTAAACCAAAGGGTGTATCAATATGGTTTACACGCACGGTTACTTCACAACCCTCATACGAAATATACTCAAGCATGTGAGACACCAATATACGAGCGGAATCTTTCTGGTTTAAAGCCACTGCATCTTCTAAATCGAGTAAGACACCATCAGCTCCATATACACTACCTTGCTGCAACATAGCTGGATTGTTTCCAGGAATGTAAAGCATGGTGCGACGTTTAAATGTTCTTTTTTTAATCTCCATGTTTCTACTAGCTAAGGGTTCCTGATTGAATTCCTGCCGAACGCTTAAGAGCGGTTTCAAGGCGAGCTGAAATGGTTGGTGGCAAAGCACCTTTATCGTTTATTATAACGCGTACATCACTTATAGCAAATGTATCTAAATCGGTATTGATTTGGTTCAACAAATCCTCACCAAATTGCTGTAAAACAATCGACTCTAATTCGATTTTACGCCCAACTCCAAGAGGTTGAGGCTCCACCATTATTAGTACATCACTCGACTCAAAACTTCCTGCCTGAGCCTTTATTTTAAGTTCCATAGTCTTCAATTAAAGAAAATTTTCGTCAAATTTAATTTTATTAATCTATTCCAAGCTAATATAAAAGCTATTTTACAACACATTTTTCGAATGTTACAAAAAACAAACACCTTCCTACTGTTACACAAGCACATATAGACTTTATGATTTTTCTCAGTGTTCAAATATTTAGTAGATCCTTAATTTAAGACTATAGTTTATTTTTTAACAAAAAAAGCATTAAACACCTTCCAAAATAACAACTTAGCAAATTATTTACACATACTTTTACGAACAACTATAAACAACAATTATTCTAAACAATCTATAACTTGAACCAAAATAAAAGTAGAAAGTTTAGTTCTGAAAAAAAGGTGCTAAAATTGGTTGTTCCAACAATAGCACCTTTTCATTTTTTTATAGAGATTGATCTACTGATTTACAAAAAACAATTGTTCATTTTTAACATCAACCATAATTTTAGCATCTTTCGATACTTGATCAGCCAGCAGGCTCTTTGACAAATCGTTAATTAAATATCGCTGAAGCGCTCTTTTGATTGGCCGTGCACCAAACAAAGGATCGAATCCTGCTTTTGCTATCCATGTAAGTGCTGCTTCGCTAATTTCGATTTCAACATCCATCTGCTTCAATCGTTTTTTCAAAGCATTAAATTGCAAGCTAACAATCTGGCTTATTTCATCAACCGACAATGGCGTAAACATAATTATCTCATCAATCCGATTTAAAAACTCAGGCCTTATGGTTTGCTTCAACAAATCAAACACCTCACCTTTTGTTGCTTCAATACTCTCTGGCGTAATGCCTTTTGAACTATCAAGACCTTGCTGTATTAGATGTGAGCCCGTATTGGAAGTCATAACAACAATGGTATTCTTAAAATCAACCACACGTCCTTTATTATCGGTTAAACGCCCATCGTCTAGCACCTGTAAGAGAATATTAAACACATCGGGATGCGCCTTTTCTATTTCATCGAGTAAAACCACCGAATATGGTTTTCGACGCACAGCCTCGGTCAATTGCCCACCTTCATCGTAACCCACATAGCCAGGAGGTGCACCTATTAAGCGAGAAACGGAATGTCGCTCCTGATATTCCGACATATCAATACGTGTCATTTGATTTTCGTCGTCGAATAAAAACTCAGCCAATGCTTTTGCCAGTTCGGTTTTACCAACTCCGGTTGAGCCAAGAAAGATGAAAGATCCGATAGGTCGATTCATATCCTGTAAACCAGCCCTACTTCGTCGTACTGCATTAGCAACGGCATCAATGGCTTCATTTTGTCCAATCACACGTTTGTGCAGTTCATCTTCGAGTAACAACAGCTTTTGTTTCTCCGATTTAATCATCTTGGCCACAGGAATACCAGTCCATCGACTCACCACATGAGCTATATCTTCTGCATCCACCTCTTCCTTTATCATGGGGTTTTCAGATTGAAGCTGCGCTAACTCAACCTTTAAACGATCAATATCAGCCTCGGCTTCTTTTATTCTACCATAACGCAGCTCGGCTACCAGTTCATACTGCCCTTCACGCTCGGCTTTTTCCGCTTCGTATTTGTAGTTTTCAATATCACTTTTACTCTTCTGAATTTGATCAACCAAGGTTTTCTCTGCCTCCCACGATGCACGTAAACTGGTAAGTTCTTCCTTTAACTCGGATATATCCTGATTTAAAGATTGCAACTTATGGGCATCTTTTTCTCTTTTGATGGCTTCACGTTCGATCTCCAACTGTTTAATTTTACGCTCTACTTCATCTACCTCTTCGGGCACTGAGTTTATTTCCAAACGCAACCGACTTGCCGCTTCATCCATCAAATCAATGGCTTTATCGGGCAAATAACGATCGGAAATATAACGGCTTGACAACTCCACAGCCGAAACAATTGCCTCATCCTTAATTCTTACCTTATGATGCGACTCGTACCTTTCCTTTAATCCACGCAGTATTGACACCGAACTGATTGTATCTGGCTCATTCACCATTACCATTTGAAAACGACGCTCGAGTGCCTTGTCCTTTTCAAAGAATTTCTGAAACTCGTTCAAAGTAGTAGCACCAACAGCACGCAATTCACCACGAGCCAAAGCCGGTTTAAGAATATTGGCTGCATCCATAGCCCCTTCGCCTTTTCCAGCTCCAACCAAAGTATGAATTTCATCGATGAATAAAATAATCTCTCCATCGGCATTTTCAACTTCCTTAACAACCCCTTTCAAACGCTCCTCAAACTCACCTTTGTATTTTGCACCTGCAACCAAAGCCCCCATATCCAAGGAGTAAACTTCTTTACTCTTTAAATTTTCGGGTACATCTCCATTGATAATACGTTGAGCCAGACCTTCAGCTATGGCCGTTTTACCAACACCAGGTTCACCCACCAATATTGGATTATTCTTTGTTCGACGCGATAGAATTTGAAGTACCCGACGCACCTCCTCATCTCGGCCAATAACAGGATCAAGCTTACCATCGCGGGCACGCTGATTGAGGTTAATGGCAAAACGACTCAAGGTTTGGTAGGTCTCTTCGGCCGAAGCACTATCCACCTTCGATCCCTGGCGCAGCTCTTCAATGGCAGCCAACAAACCCTTTTCGCTCAGTCCTGCATCTTTAAGTAAGGATGAAACATCGCTCTTGACCTTTAACAATCCAAATAGTAAAAACTCGAGACTCACAAACTGATCACCATGTTTCTTCGAAGCTTCCGTTGCCCTTTGCAGAACTTCGCTAGAAGTACGCGATAAGTACACCTCAGCACCCGAAACCTTAGCATAGGATTCAATTACCGAATCGAGCACGCGTGTGTAATCACTTAATCCATTCTTTTTAACAAGAAAATCGATAATTGATTGATCGACTTGATGAATGGCTAATAATAAATGCCCCGGTTCAATGGCCTGATGATTTTTAGAAGTAGCTATCTGAGCAGCTTTCTGAACCACTTCCTGTGCTTTTATTGTAAATTCTTTTAAATTCATTTTGTAGTGTTTTTTCAAAGCACCACAAAACATCTACCAAACTTATTATCAGGACAATGTGTCATTTTAAAAAGAGTTTTTACAGACATAATTTCAGCTTTTAATTAAATTAACATACAAAATGTCAGTTTGCTTTTAAATAGAATATTAAAAAAGCCGTTTAAGAAATCTCTCAAACGGCTTTAATGGTATATTTTTTTGTCAATCTACTTCAAAAAGTCATCGAAATAGCGAGTCACCTTTTCCATTAAATGAACACGATCTCTACCTCTTACATTATGCTCGTGACGAGGATACATAAAATAATCCAATTGAACACCCTTCTTTACACACTCTCGCACGTACGATAGACTGTGTTGCCACACCACTACAGGATCAATCGCACCATGAATAAGCATTAATCGTCCTTCTAGATTTTCAACTGTTTCTTTCAGGTTTGCATTGGCATATCCCTCCGGGTTCTCCTCTGGTGTATCCATGTAACGCTCGCCATACATTATCTCGTAATAACTCCAATCAATCACTGGTCCACCAGCTACTCCAACTTTAAATACATCTGCATGCTTAGTCATCATTGAAATGGTCATGAAACCACCATAGCTCCATCCGTGAACTCCAATTTTATCGGCATCTACATATGGTAAGGATTTCAGATATTCAATGCCTTGCATTTGATCTTCAACCTCAAGCACTCCTAATTGACGATGTATGGCTTGTTCAAAATCTTTACCTCGATGCTGCGTTCCTCTGTTATCCAAAGTAAAGGCAATGTAACCCTTCTGGGCCATATACAATTGCCATCCTCTTGCTCCTCCCATCCAACGATTTTGCACCATCTGCGAATGTGGACCACCATAGACATAAACAATTACAGGATACTTTTTACCCGCGTCAAAATTTGGAGGCAAAACAATTCTTCCGTGTAAATCTGTTGTACCATCTTTTGTTTTAAGATCAATCAATTTCACTTCACCTACTTCAATATCCTTATATGGATTCTCACTCACATTAAGCGTTTCAATCAATTTACCCGTGGTACTTAAAAGATTAGTTTTTGATGGAACTTTTAATGAAGAAAATCGGGTTAAAGCATATTTTCCATCTGCGCTAATCTTAACACGATGAACACCTGCCTCCTGAGTTATCTTTGTTAATTTACCAGAAGAGACACTAACTTTATAGGCATGGCTCTCCAGAACGCCATCCTTTGTGGTCTGAACAAATAAGTTTTTGCCTTTTTTATCAAACCCATCTACATTAATAACTTCCCAATCGCCTGATGTCAACTGCTTTTTTAGCTTTCCTTCAAGGTCGTACAAGTATAAGTGATTGTAACCACTTTTTACACTTTGCCAAATAAACAGATTAGTTGAACCTGGAATAAATAAAGCTGCATGTTGCGGCTCCACCCACTTTTCATCTTTCTCTTCAAACAAAGTCTTTACCAGTTCACCAGTTTGTGCATCATATTTATTCAAATGCATGTGGTTTTGTTCGCGGTTTAATTCCGCAATAAGCAGATACTTTCCATCAGGTGTCCACGTAACATTCGTAAAGAAACGATCCTTTGGTTCGCCAGTTTTGAGATAAACTGTTTGCTTTGAAGCCACATTATATACACCAACTGTAACATGGTGACTAGCCATACCAGCCATTGGGTATTTAATATTTTCCAATTTAGCCACGCGCTCATCAACATTAACCAAGGGATAATCGCTCACCATCGACTCATCTTTTCGATAAAAGGCTAATTGGTCTTCATTTGGCGACCAAAATGTTCCTTTATGAATTCCAAACTCATTACGGTGTACCGTCGTTCCAAAAACAATATTGGAATCTTCTGAACTTGCAACTTCAAGTTCTTCACCTTTCTCATTTTGGATATATAAATCATTCTCTTTGGTATAAGCAAGCATAGAATAATCATTAAGCCAATCGCTATTGGCAGCTCCAACTGGCGTTTCAATAACTTTTAAGCTTGACAGTTTAATGTCAATCAGGAAAATATTTTTTCGAGCATTAATAACCACATTATTTTCCGATTGCCATTTTAAACGGGGCATACGCTTCAACTCATCCTGGCCATTTTCCTTCATAAGCTTATTCAACCAAGCTAAATCAAACAATAACTCTTGTTTTTCACTACCAATGGTTTGAACAATAACTGAATCCTGTCGTTGAAAAACCAATTGATTGGCTTCTCCTCTAAACTCCACATTATAAGGCCATAAATAATACTTTGCAAAGCTTTTACCACCTGGAATAACATCGTCTAATTTCAATTGAGCATTAATGATTAAAGCTACAAACATCAATAAACTCAAAGTTGATACAAATCGTCTCATATACTACTTTTAACTATTACTAATCAAGAATGCATAGTTGGTAAAAATATAGCAATTATACAATGAGAAATCTCTGCATTGGCCGTAATAAATAGATTACTTAAACGTTAGATAGAAATACTTATGCCGAAATAGGAATGAGTGCGACCTGAAATATTAAACATTTAATCATTTTTTTATGATTAGAAACTGTATATTTAATAAGTTTTAAATATCTTTCTGAAAATTTTCCAGACGATAAAGGTTACTGGAATCAAATAACAGATCGAAAAAAACTCATATAAAATGAAAAGAAGCCTAACAATACTCTTTTTACTGATTCTTATTCTGATTACGCCTGCAAGGTTGAATTCTCAAGAAGACACCTTGTTCAATACATGTTTAGAGCAGTTAAAATCTCCATTCATAGCAAGCGGTCAGCCTTTCAAAGCATTCTTAACAGGAACTGAAGTTGCCGAGTTTCACACAACCTTCTTCAAAGGTGGACTATATCGAATTGTAACAAGCAGTCATGAAAATAACAATGTTATCTTCTCAATTTATGACAAGGATCGTAACCTGCTTTTTAGTAACAGCGATTACGATGCGGCAAGTTATTGGGATTTTAAAATCGAAGGTTCTATTGAGTGTATCGTAGAAGCTAAGTTAAACGAAGAAGTATCAACATCGGGTATTGCATTAATGATGATAGGATTCAGAAGTGTAGAATAGAATTGCAGTAATCTACTTTTAAAAAAACCAAAGCTCCTTTCTGATTATTCAGCTAAAGGAGCTTATTGATAAAAGGCTAGCTAAATGAGTGAAGAGATATTAAAAGCCCTCATACAACTATTTGCTCTGGTTGCCTTTCCACGTACCGAAACACAATCTCGACGATTCATAGTCAAATCTTTTCTTAGTCAGCAACTCAACAAACAGCTCATTGAAGAGTATCTTGAACTTTTCGATCAATTGCATGAAGAGCACGAAAGCAAATTAAAAGCTAAAGGCAAATTTAATAAACGTCATGCTGCCAGTGCTGTTAAGGTGTTAAAAATTGCCACCGAAATTAATGAGGCCCTTACCTATTATCAAAAACTAATTGTTCTTATTCAACTTATTGAATTCCTCAATATTGATATTGGAATGAGTGAATTTGAGCGCGAATTTGTTGAAACAGTAGCGCAAACTTTCAATCTTCCTGAGGAAGAATATGAATCTATCATACAATTTATTGTTAGTTCGTTTGAAGAAACCATTGATTCATCAAACGTGCTTGTGGTTAATGATGATTACCACAAACCCAGTAACGGGAACAGGCATTTATTCTGGGACAACTTAAACGGTGAATTACGAATCCTTCATATTCATTCGGTTAGTCTTTTTATTTTTAAGTTTCAAGGCCATGTTGATCTAACAATAAATGGGCAGCTAGTCACCGATGAGCGCATACAAATACTAAGACCAGGTAGTTCATTAAGGAATAAAAGAATTGAACCAATATTCTACAGTGATGTTTTTGGTCAGTTTAATAAGGATAGCATTAGTGCTCCCATTGAATTTGAGAGTAAGGATGTAGAGTACCACTTTAACAAAAAAGCCATTGGCCTTCGCAAAACTAACTTTAGCTCTCACTCGGGCAAATTAGTTGGTATAATGGGCGGTAGCGGTGCTGGTAAAAGCACTTTGGTAAATGTACTAAGTGGTATAGCAACTCCTACTAAGGGGCAGGTTCTCATCAATAACATTGACATCCACCAGGACAAGGAAAAGGTTGAAGGTTTAATCGGATATGTTGCTCAGGATGATCTCTTAATTGAGGATTTAACCGTTTTTCAGAACCTGTATTACAATGCTAAACTTTGCTTTGATAACTTACCCGAATTTCAGATTCGACGAAAAGTATTAAAGCTGCTAAGAGCACTTGGGCTTTACGAGATAAGGTACATGAAAGTAGGCAGTCCACTTAACAAGAAGATTAGTGGTGGACAAAGAAAGCGTCTGAACATCGCACTTGAGCTAATACGCGAACCAGCCATTCTGTTTTTGGATGAACCAACTTCCGGCTTATCATCTCGCGATTCGGATAATATTATCGATCTGCTGAAAGAACTTTCGATTAAAGGAAAGCTTGTGTTCGTGGTAATTCATCAACCATCATCCGACATTTTTAAAATGTTTAACCAATTATTGGTTCTTGATACCGGTGGTTATCTTATTTACGATGGCGATCCGGTTGAAAGCCTCAATTATTTCAAAGCTTGTATCAACCATGTTAATAGAGACGAAAGCGAGTGCCCAACCTGCGGTAATGTAAATGCCGAGCAAATTCTGAACATTGTTAATTCGCAGGTGCTAGATGAATATGGTAATTTCACGAGTACGCGCCGCATCGAACCTAACGAGTGGTTTAATCTTTACCACGAAGGAAACGAATTAAAAGAACTTGAGTCTGATAAAAAAGAAAGAAAACTACCTAAGATCAGCTTCAAGATACCGAAACGCCTGAAGCAGTTAGGCATTTTTCTTAAACGTGATATTGCTGCTAAGTTAGCCAATAAACAATACCTGCTAATAAACCTACTTGAAACACCAGTATTAGCCTTAATACTGGCATCTATCATCAAGTATTACAATGTTGACAGTGCCAACACAACTGGCTACACCTTTGCCAACAATCCGAATATTACGGTGTACATTATCATGTCCATCATCATTGCTATTTTTGTTGGACTAACGGTAAGTGCGGAGGAAATAATAAACGACAGAAAGATTCTGAAACGTGAATCATTTTTAAACCTGAGCCGCTTAAGTTACCTCTTCTCAAAACTACTTATTTTGGGCGGACTATCGGCCATTCAATCCTTCTGCTTTGTTATCATTGGCAACAGCATTATTGAGCTAAGCGGTATGTTTATGGAATTTTGGGTAATGCTTTTCAGTGCATCTGTATTTGCCAATATCCTTGGGCTTAATATATCAGATACATTCAAAAAAACAGTTAACATTTATATCATCATACCATTTCTGATTATTCCACAATTAATTTTAAGTGGAGTTTTCATTAGTTACGACCGTTTAAATCCAAATATTTCAACACCTGAAAAGATACCTTGGTATGGTGAAATGATTACGGCAAGATGGGCATTTGAAGCCTTAGCTGTCAATCAGTTTGTAAATAATGATTACGAAAAGGATTTTTACACCTACGATAAATTAAAGAGCCAGGCAAGCTATCGAAAAGAATATTGGTTGCCTGCGCTACAAAACCATTTAGCAAAACTAGAACGGAAGCTTAAAAATGATCCAATTCTGATCAATGAGCAAAAGGAAGAAATTCTATACTCTCTTCAACTCATTAACACGGAATTAAAGAAACACGCGCAAATGTATCCGAGCAGAGCCTCACGATTTGAGCTTCTGAGCTTTGAAACCTTAAACGATAGCACTATCGCAAATACCAAAAGCTATTTCGACAAGCTAAAGGGTTTTTATCGTGAGTTATATAATAAAGCTGACAAGTTACAGGATATTAAAAAACATGAATGGAATAAAAGCAGCGCATTACGACAAGAGTTCATCGAATTGAAGAACCAGCATAACAATCTGGATCTTGAACGCTTCGTAAAAAACTCAAATTACTTTTTTGCCAATAAGATCATTGAATACAAAGGTGAATTATGGCAAAAAGTCGATCCTATTTTTCAGGATCCGGAACATGGCTTTATCAAAGCCCATTTTCTATCTCCTACCAAGAACATTGGCAACTATAAGCTAGGAACTTTCTGGGCCAACCTCATTGTAATTTGGGTACTAAACTCAGCCTTATTTGTCCTGCTATACAAAAGGGGACTACCTGGTTTATTCAATATTGGTAAGCGAATCAGGAATGGAATTAATAGAATGAGAGCTCAATCCTAAAATTCACAAGCTATAATTTATGGCACAAAAAAGCTGATAAACACATAACAATGCATTTATCAGCTTTATATTTTATTCAGAAAGAGAGAAGTATTACTCCTCCATTTCGATCATCTTAAACGGAATATTAATAATCGACTGGTAATCCTCTCCAGCTTCAAACATATCTTCATCATCCTCCTCATAATACCAATTGATTTCAACAGGATTACCTTTCTTATGAATCAATTCAAGCCGCTTGAAAATATCAAGAATACACTTTGACGAACTCGTATTAAAATACTCCAATTGAATATTAACACCAGTTTCATCCGAAGGTTGATCTCCAAACTTCTCTAACCAATCAATAATAGGTTTATAAAACTCTACTGAATTCTCTGGAATCGAACGCCCTTTGATTTCAACTAAACCATTTTCACCATCTAATCTTACGTATGGTGTTTTGGGTGTTCCTTCTCGTATAATTGTTTCCATATTGGCAATTAAACGTTTAACTAATATATGTATCTAATGAAAAGAAGATATACTCCTCATCAAATTGATAAAAATAATACTCTAACTTATTTCCTGTTTTCCTAACAATATCTAACATTCCAAGTCCGCCACCACCTTTATCCGAGAACTCCTCGTTACTCATAATGTCGCGATACAACATACGTACCTCTTCATCTGACAGTGAATTAACTTGATCAATTCGGTCTTTAATGTAATTTAATTTTTCTTTTTTTACAAAATTACCTGTCGATATCCTATAGAATGTTCCATCTTTACTAAGAATGATGATACCGAAATTACTCTGCTGCTTAACCGGCGCTGTTAACGGCGGGTAATCAACATGGTGATACAAATTTTGCAAGCACTCCACAAAAACATTGTACACCTTTTTTCTCACCCTATTTTTTTCATTTTTAAGGTTAAGACTTTTTTCGATCGATGCCAATGCCTCAGTAATGAGCTCAGAAGTGATACTCCCGTTATACTCGAGTAGTACTTCGCCCTGCTTTTTCTCTGAATACCAAGTTTTTAATTCGAACCCCATTCTTAATGGTCTATTACCGCTTACAAATATAAAAAAATTACCTAAACGATTGCGATGATCGCTAGTTTATAGTACTTACTTTTTATTTAAATATAAAGATACATCAATTTGATAAAGCCTTTTAATTGATTGACTAAGCCTCAATCACAATCCATCAGCTAAATCCCTGCTCCACCAGCAAAAAAGTTATCACGCGGTTTGCCTTGTACAATCTTTGAGTATGGCGCAACATTATTGGTCACCCACACATTACCGCCAATCACAGAACTTTCACCAACAGTAATACGTCCTAGAATGGTGGCTTGTGCATAGATAATAACATTGGATTCAATGATTGGATGGCGCGGTACACCTTTAATTGGATTACCATCCTCATCCAATGGAAAACTTTTAGCTCCTAAGGTCACTCCCTGGAATAATTTCACATTTGTTCCAATAATTGATGTGGCGCCAATTACCACTCCGGTACCATGATCAATAGCGAAAAACTCACCAATAGTAGCTCTTGGATGAATATCAATACCTGTTTCAGAATGCGCCATCTCAGATATAATACGCGGAATCAATGGCACATCAATCTGCACGAGTGCATGCGCAATACGGTAGTTTGAAATAGCTCGAATGGCTGGATAACAAAAAATCACCTCACCTTTGCTCTTGGCTGCCGGATCGCCTAAATACGCTGCTTCCACATCAGTAGATAAAACACGGCGAATCTCAGGAAGCTGGCTTATAAATTCAGCTGCCATATTATGGGCTTGCTCTCTTACACCTGGCACATCCATTTCATCAGGCTGGCTACATTCAAAGCATAAACCTGCAAATATCTGTTCAGAAAGTAAATCGTAAAGCTTTTCGGTATTTACTCCTATGTAATAACTGATACTATCGGCACGAACTGAGCTATCACCAAAATAACCCGGAAAAATAATTTCACGAGCCAGATTCACAATCTCAGCCAAGGCATCGATGGATGGCATGCGATGATCCTGGATGTGTTGATGACATACCGATTGGTATGATTGTTTTTGCGCCAATGCATCAATGGCAGCTTTTACCTTTGTTGCTGTTTTACTATTGGTCATCTCTTAGGTTTATTGCTTGGTTAATATGGTTAATGGCACATTGAAATCGAGTCTCTGCTTCTCCCGACACAATGTTATATTTTTTATTATAACGTTCTAATTCCTTCTTATATAATACAAACAACTCCTGTCGCTTGTTTTCATGTTCTCTAACTCCATCGGCAACCCAAGGTAAATCAGGCTTGCACAATAAAAATAAATCAACTTGCATTTGTTCTATGGCATCATCTAACCAAGTTGGATATTTATTAAAGATGTATGTAAACCATATTTTGGTAATGATCAAAGATGTATCAAAGAAGAGCCATTCTTTCTCACTCTTTATTGCATCTTCGTATTCCTTAACTTGAATACGAGCTATGTGCTCAACATCGGAATAAGTATAATCACGATTCAAATTTTCAACATAGGCGCGAGCATATTCAGGAATCCATAAGCCATCGTATTTTTGGCTCAATGCTTCAGATAACACGGACTTACCACTTGACTCTGGTCCGGTTAATATGATGACGTGCTTTTTCAATCTATTCGGCTTTTTGCTTTATACGCTTCCATTCGAAATAACCAACAAAGGCACCTATGGTATAAACCACAAATAAGCCGCTGTAAAAATACAAGCCCTTATATAAATACATTGCCATGGAAATAACATCAATAACGATCCAAAAGATCCAGTGATGAATGTACTTACGCGCTAACATCCAGGTAGCAACAATAGATGCAGCTGTTGTAAAGGCATCCAAATAAGGCATATCAGAACTTGCAATATCAACCATTGCAGGTATATACAAAAGAGCACTTAACAAGGCAGCATAAATAGCTACACCAACTAAAATTAGCTTAATAAATAAACGTTGACTGAGGTCTTTTATGGGCACGTTCTTCTTTTGATCTGACGAACGTGCGCTTAACCAATACCACCAGCCATAAGCACTAATAATAACATAATAGAACTGTAAACCCATGTCGGCATACAAGGCTGCTTGATAAAACACAATTAAGGAAACTGCCGAGGCAACAATACCCCAAGGCCAAAGCCATACTTTTTCGCGAATGGAATAAAACAAATAAATTAAGGAGGCTATGGTTCCCACAATCTCCATTCCATTCCTGATAATAAAATCAATCATTTGGTGCTTATCTGAGATCTTAAATCAATTAACTAAGTTTTTTATTTCAGATAATCAGAATAGTCCCTTTTATCAGACAATACCTCAAGGGCCTTAGTATAACTCTCGGACAAAATATTAATGGTTTCGAAATATTCCGAAGTATTAAATAAGTCGCGTGCTATCAATGCCTTCATCTGCGTGAGCATAAACTTCTCAGATATAGCTAACTCTTCCTCATTCTTCTCAATATCTTCTTCTTCACCATTTTTTATCAACTCGTCAATCAATGACTGACTTATTTCAAATTCTTCATTAAACTGATTAAAGCTCTTGTATTGCCCTTTTAATAACTCACGATTATTATCAACATAGGCCAAAATAACCTTATTAACTGTACCTGAAGCTACCAAGTCGCGGTAATAATTTGAATACATTGTAGTATCAACCGGAATAAATAGATCTGGCATAATACCACCACCGCCATAAACCGTACGACCTTTGATCTTTGTGGTATATTTTAAACTTTCATCAAACTGTATGCTATCCGAATTTAACATCTCGCCGTGAAGATAACGCTCTCCAATTTCGAAATGATAGGCATCTTCGCCCTTGCTATAATCTTTTTGAATACAACGACCAGATGGTGTATGATACTTTGCAATGGTCAAGCGAATCATTGACCCATCAGGAAAATCAAATGGACGTTGCACCAATCCTTTACCAAAACTACGGCGACCAATTACAATACCTCTGTCCCAATCCTGAACTGCTCCTGCAACAATTTCACTTGCCGATGCCGAACCTTCATCCATCAACACAACTAATTTACCCTCTTCAAAACGTCCCTTCTTGGCAGCATTATGACTTTGGCGTGGACTATTTATTCCTTGGGTATAAACCAATAATTTATCTTCGTCGATTAACTCATCAGCTATATCAATGGCCGCTTTAAGATATCCCCCACCGTTTCCACGAAGATCAATGATCAAATTCTCGAAATTATTAGGCTCTAATTTATCTAGTGCTTCCAAAAACTCATCGTGGGTATTAAGAGCAAAACGTGTGATTTTCACATATGCTGTTTTTGGATCGGCCATGTAGGCTGACTCAACACTATGAATTGGAATCTTATCGCGCTCAACCGTAAACTTCAGATCGCTTCCCTTACGGTTAACAGCCAGCTTTACTTTTGTTCCTTTCTTTCCTCTTAGGTATTTAAAGACATCACTGTTCTTTAATCCAACACCAGCCACATTATCGCCATCTATGGTTACAATGCGGTCGCCAGCAATAATACCGACTTTCTCCGATGGACCACCAATGAGTGGTGTCACAACCATTAGGGTATCGTTCATGATATTAAATTGAATGCCAATACCATCAAAACTACCATCCAACGGCTCATTCATTGCAGCCACCTCATCGGCCGAAATATAAACCGAATGCGGATCAAGGCTTTTAAGCATACCAACGATTGCTTCTTCTGTCAGGTTTCCTTGATCAACCGAATCAACATATAATGCATTTATTACCTGATACGTCAATTGCAGTTTTTGAAGGTTCTTATCGTAGCCCTGCCCAAACATGCCTGTATAAACGAAGACCAACAATAAATTCACTAGTGCAATCCGATACATTTTAAAGCTTGATTTTGATGTCATAGTTTTCTAAAATTATAGATTAAGTATACTCTCCCAAATAATACTTAAACATTAAATACCCTATAAAGAAACAAAAGCCGGAAAGAAAAAGTTCCTTCCGGCTGAATATTTTTTATTCCCACTCAATAGTTGCAGGTGGTTTTGAACTGATATCGTACACTACGCGGTTCACTCCTTTCACCTTATTGATGATATCATTTGATACCTTAGCCAAGAAATCGTATGGTAAATGTACCCAATCGGCAGTCATACCATCTGTTGAGGCTACAGCACGTAAAGCAACCACTTTTTCGTAAGTACGCTCATCGCCCATCACACCAACCGACTGAACCGGTAATAACATAACACCTGCCTGCCATACCTGGTCGTATAGGTTGTTATCTTTTAATCCCTGGATAAAGATATGATCAACCTCTTGCAACAAGGTCACCTTTTCAGCAGTAATATCACCTAAGATACGAATAGCTAAACCTGGCCCAGGGAAAGGATGACGACCCAATAATGAATCGGCGATTCCCATGGCACGACCTACACGGCGCACCTCATCTTTAAATAATAAGTTTAATGGCTCAACTACCTTCAGGTTCATTTCTTCAGGTAGGCCACCCACGTTGTGATGTGACTTAATGGTAGCTGACGGTCCGTTAACCGAAACCGACTCAATCACATCGGGATAGATCGTTCCTTGTGCCAACCATTTTACATCTTGTATTTTGTGCGCTTCAATATCGAAAGTCTCGATAAATACGCGACCAATAATCTTACGTTTTGTTTCAGGATCAGAAACACCTGCCAACTCATCCAGGAAAGCTTTTTTAGCATCTACACCAATCACATTTAAGCCCATGTGCTGGTACGAATCCAATACCGCCTCAAACTCGTCTTTACGTAACAAACCATTATCAACGAAGATACAAGTCAGGTTTTTACCAATGGCTTTGTGCAATAACACACCTGCTACCGTACTATCCACACCACCTGATAATCCAAGTACTACTTTGTCGTTACCCAACTTAGCTTTTAAATCGGCAACCGTTGTATCAACAAACGAATCTGGTGTCCAGTCTTGCGTACAGCCACAAATATCAGCTACAAAATTCTGTAGAATCAACGTTCCTTCGGTGCTGTGATATACCTCAGGGTGAAACTGCATACCATAGGTCTGCTCGTTCTCGATTTTATAAGCTGCTACCTTTACATCTTTAGTACTGGCAACAATATTATATCCTTCTGGTAAACTAACAATGGTATCACCATGCGACATCCACACTTGTGAATGCTGACTAACACCTTTCATCAATTCACTAGTCGTATCTACAAATTCCAAATTGGCACGACCATACTCACGTGTTTTTGAAGGCTGTACTTCGCCACCAAAAAACTGAGAAAGATATTGTGCACCATAACAAACACCTAGTAAAGGCATTTTTCCTTTAATGGCTGACAAATCAGGTTTTGGAGCTTCGGCATCGCGCACACTGTGTGGGCTACCACTTAAAATCACGCCCTTTACCGATTCGTCCATCTCGGGACATTTATTAAAAGGATGTATCTCGCAATACACATTAATCTCTCTTACGCGTCTGGCAATCAACTGTGTGTACTGTGAGCCAAAATCCAGAATAATGATCTTTTCCTGCATTAATCTTTGCCTTTAATGTTTGTTTATTAAAAATTTGCGCAAATATAAGGATTAATGTCGACTAGCGAATGTATTTGAAAGAGGAATTAACCCTTAAAAAAAATTAAAACACAGAGGCCGAAATCATTAGTTAAAGAACTCTATTATTTTCATAAAAGTACTAAGCGAATATAATGTATCAATAATCTTTCTGATAAAATTAAAAACCTTATCAAAACTGGGTTAACTAAGCATTTGTGCTCATTTAAAATAGAGTTCATTCTTATTTATTATCACAAGCTAACTTATAAGAAATTAGCTATTCCTATTAATTTGGAGTACCTTTATACGCGGATTACTAATCTTTTAGTATCAATCATTCACTATCATTTTTGTTGATGAGCTCATAAGCATAAATCATCACATTAGCAGACTTCATACTAATAGTTGAATTATCAGTAAACTAGTCCAAACATCAGAGTACTAATACATAGTACGCTAGGAGCTTCAACGGGCGTTTAGTTTTTTTTGGTGGTATCAAAACATTTTTAGATGAATAGTCATTCAGACAATTCAGGTAGTAATATTCGTATTACTACAGCACTACTTCTTGCAGCCGGTACTGGAAGCCGTCTTTTCCCTTTAACACAAAACTCTCCAAAATGTCTTACCCTTGTAAATGATAAATCGATACTGGACAGACTTATTTCCAATTTAAAAAGTCAAGGATTTAAACGACTTGTAATAGTTACTGGCCACTTAAAGGATTGCATCATGGATTATCTTGGCGAAAAATCAGGAGATCTTTCCATCGAATACATTCACAGCCCTTTGTATAAAACAACCAATAATATCTATTCGCTATGGATGGCTCGAAATATGATTAATGAGCCTTTTGTCCTTTTCGAGAGTGATTTAGTAATGAATTCAACTTTACTCGATGATATGGTTTATCCAGACAGGATGGCTGTTGCACTAATGAAACCTTGGCTAAACGGCACAACAGTCTCAGTAAATAAAGCCAATCGAGTGACTCAGTTTCAAGAAGGCACAACAGAAAGCTATTCTGACATTCGATACAAAACAGTTAATATCTACAGTTTTTCGCTTTCATCGTGGCAAGCCATTGTTAAACAACTAAACCAATACATTTCAGAAGGTAGTGTGAATTGTTACTATGAAACTGTTTTTGCTGAAATGATTGACAATAAGAGTTTGACTTTTGATTCGGTATCGTTTGATCATAAACCGTGGTACGAAATTGATACGCTGAAAGACTTAAGTGCAGCCGAATTATTATTCCCAAAGGAATTGAAAAAGGTGGCGATGCGCACAAACGCAATGGCATAGTTGAAAGAAAAGTAATAATACATGGAAGTGAATACGATGGAAAGTAAGTATAAAACACAAGAAGAAAAATACGAATACATAGCTAAACAGCATGGTGGTTATTATCGGCATAATTTTACCGATCATGCCTACTTATATAATCTATACTTTCCACCCAAGGATGTATTTAATCATCTGAAAGATAACATACACAACCTTGTTCTTAATTACCCAATGGCACAGAATGCTTTGGCCGAATTGATTGGTGATGTAATAGATCAACCTGCCGAAAGGATAGTTGTGGGAAATGGTGCCGCAGAGATCATTAAAATACTGTCAGGAAGTTTAGCCAAGAAACTAATCGTTCCTGTACCTTCATTTAATGAATATGCCAATGCTGCGCCAGAAGGAATAGCTGTGGAATTTCCACTTGAATTTCCTTCTTTTCAACTCGATGTAGACAAATTTACAGCCGAAGCCATTAAAGTTGGTGCAGACATGGCTGTTGTGGTTACCCCTAATAATCCGACTTCGCTTTTAGTGCCCAAAAAAGATTTAATTCGCTTGGCGGAAAAACTAAGTCATAGCAAGTGCATGCTTATTATTGACGAATCATTTCTTGATTTTGCTGATAACAAAGAGCAAATTAGTCTGGAGCAAGATATTGAGAAGTATCCAAACATAGCTATTCTGAAAAGCATGAGTAAGGCTTATGGTATATGCGGACTGAGAATAGGTTATCTGTTAACAGCCAACAAGGAATTCGCCAGAAAGGTGCGTGATGGAATCCACATTTGGAATATTAACGGTTTCGCCGAAGAATTTCTCAGGATACTTCCTCAGTATAAACAAGAGTTTGAGGATAGCTGCAAAATTGTTAAAGCGGACAGAGATATCTTTTACAAACAGCTTTGTGACATAAAAGGTATGATTGTTTTTAAACCTGATGCCAACTATATTTATTGTCGTTTGCCAGATGATGCCATAAATGGCCCGGCAGTAACAAAGAGTTTGTTTATTAAATACAATATATACATCAAAGATAGTGTTGGAAAAACGCAACCCGATGCTGATAGATACATCCGCATAGCGAGTCGTACCCAAGAAGAAAACACTAAATTGATTACAGCCCTAAAAGACGTCATGTATTTAAAAGAGTAAATAAAATGAATGATCAAAAACAAATAAGCGTCTATCGTTTCATTAAAGATTTGCCCAACATATGTTCCCTGTTTGGCCTCTTGAGTGCCGTAGTAGGAATTTATTTTGCCATAAAGGGAAATTTCCCAGCGGCAATTATAGGTGTTTTATGGGCGGTACTATTCGATTGGTACGATGGCATTATTGCAAGACGAATGAAGGGTAGAACAAAAGTACAAGGTGAATTTGGAGCCCAACTTGATTCCATGATTGACATTGTGAGCTTTGGAATTTTGCCAGCCATAATTCTAATAAGTTATGGAAATTATAACGTTTGGTTCTTACCTGGTGCATTTATAATTATTGCCGCCAGCGCTATCCGATTGACTTACTTCAATGTATATGGACTAATCGATAGCAAAACATACAAAGGTTTCCCTTTGGATAATAATGTACTTATACTAGCTCTGGTATTCTTGTTTGAAGGATTTTTCACATCATCGACTTTCTCCATACTCATATACGTACTATTAATATTGTTATCGGCGTTTAATTTATCTTCCGTACCTACACCCAAATTTGGAGGCAAATGGGTTTATGCTTTAGTAGCTTATGTAATAATGATGACAATTATTTTTGGGTGGCAACTAAGTAGTCGGGGTTAATCCTTGCTATATGCAGATAGTTCGTGATTATATGACTTCTACTGAATAAGCCGGGTTGAAAGGGGACAAATCTTAATACGCATCCTTTATATTCTCTTCGATAAAGCTAAAGACCTTATTGAAATACTTAATCTCAACAGACTAACAACTACATATCAGACCATTAGAATGCAATAATTCATATTAGCTGCCACGCAACAACTGTTAGCAAGAACTATATCACTATTTTGCTATAACATTGGGCAGTTGAATGCAATTCTGTTAGATAGCTTTGTTGTTACCTATAATTTTTAATCATTGGTACTGATCACTAAGCAGACTTTGTGAATAGTCAATAATATCAGACTTAATATTTGCAGCATGCAATATTGTATGAAAAAGAAACGAATTATTACAAGGCTTAAGTATGTTATTTTTTAAATTTTGTGAAAATTCTGGGTGACTTTCTTTATAGGCATCAGACAACCAAAAGAAACAAGCTGCATCATATAATGCTGGGTGATTGCCAGTGTGAAGCCATCTTCCATTTTCACCTAAAAGTTCACCGTGATCAGATACAAATATAACAATTGCATTTTGACTTTCGTAGGTTTCTATTATCTCGTTCACAAAGTAATCAACAAATAACACAGCATTGTCATACGTATTAATAATCTCTTCGCGAGTATTATCAGTAACAGATCTTGAATGAATTACAGGGTGAAATTTTTCAAATTCATCAGGATAGCGATATTTATAATACCAGTGAACTCCATATGTATGTAAAATTAATAGATTTTTATCTCCACTTTTATTGTTTAAATATAATGGTAAAGCATCTAAAATATTCTTATCAGTACATTTTACATCCGTATAATCATTAGTTTTAATGTTTACATTTTTATACCAATCACAAGCTTTTGCGATACCTACATATGTATAGTCTGGAATTTGATTTGTCAGCCATGCGGTATGATATTCTGCGTTTCTGAATATACTAATAAAAGACTCTTCTGAATATGCACGAGCGGGCTGAATGGAGTCAGCTCTGGTAAGCATCTGTGGAATAGATGCTGACGTATATCCAAATAATGAATTATTTTGTGGGAAGGTAAATAACTCCCTTTGCGCTAAGAGCGGAGTTGTATTGCGATGGTAACCATTAATACCTAGATGATCTCCTCTTAATGATTCTCCTATAATCAAAATGACATTTGTTGAATCACAACCACTATGGGAGATATCACTAGTGATTACCTTTCTTTTAACTTTACTAAAATCAATTATCTTTTTGTACTCAGAAAGGGAACGTACAATTGATAAAGGTGACCGCATTGATAAAGTTTTGTCCCTTTTATACTCTAGTATTACACTAGGAAATATCAATACAATACCTACTATAAAAAAAATTGCTTTTTTCTTTTTCGATATATTTATTATTTGAAAACCAAAAACAGCAAAGCCTAGTATCCAAGCAAAACCTATACATAAGTATGCGATTAACTTAAAACTTACAAATTCTCGACTTACATTCCAACTAGTATTTATAACAACATCAATAACCTCACTAGTGATGCTTATATTATACAAATATAAAACTGTAGATGAAGCCATTGACACAAACAAAATAGGACAAGCAATAATAATGTATACCCATCTATTTATAGAGAAAATAAGTAGTAAGCCTATTAAGCCTGATGTTAATATAGTTCCATGCACAAGGAATTTTACAAAATCAACAGGTCCGGATATCGGCAAGTGGATATAGTTTGCAAACGCTATATAAATTGATTGCAAGACAATAAGCGTTAGAAAAAAAATGAATTTGCGACTATTTGTGCTTTTATATATTGATATCATTAAAAATGGTGGAGTTTATATATTTGTAATTGAATTCGGCTATTGGTAGCCCTTTTTTATTAATTAAATGTCCATTTGTCAGCGTAAATACCATAAATATGATTCATTTCATTTTTTAGAATATACTCCTCACTAAAGCCCGGAATGGAATTCATGTGATAGACATATGGTTTAATCCCAGATTCTAAAAAAACACGTAGTAAGGATTCATTACGTTTAGCAAACCTTAAAGATATAGCAATATCGTTAACCCCTTTTTGTTTAAGCATTTTTACATCCTCGGTTGAATAGTTGTATATGACTTGTTCTGCTGCCATTGCAGATAATATCCCTACATCCACAGCTTCCATAAGTGTTTGTTCGTCAAACAACTCCATAATCAACCTTTCTTTATCGATAAAAAGCTTAGCGAAATTAATAGGATCATTTAACATGTCCGTAACGAGAACAGCATCTTTATGCTCCATAAACCATTCGTTGATAGATGCCATATCCAAAGGAGTATATTGATTGTGAAGTTTTTTTGACATAAACTGATAATGATTGACAGGTAGATGACCCTGATAGTTAGATATATTTGACCAGTGTTTCCAATCATGAGCGGCTACATACTCTCCATCACTGGTAGTGATAATATCTAATTCAAACATCCTAAATCCCTTGTGATAGCTTAAATCTAATGCTTCCTTTGAGTTGGTGTATTTGAAGTTATTTATTTCACCACCTGCATGTGCTATAAACCTTGTTTTATCATTAATATATTTAGTCCAATTATTTACACTTGTATTTTTGGGGTCTTGAGATATTACCGGTTCCCATGCATAAGTTGTATATTTTGAATGCAGAAAGCTTATAAATGAATAACTCTCATTAATAAGACTACTGCATGATATTAATACAGCATATGTTATTACCGCAATAAACTTAAATGATCTATCTATTTTCTTTAGCCTAACAATATATAGTTTTATGGCTTTTATCAAATAGATAGAAAGGAGTGATAAAGCAATAAAGAACATCATCATAGCCATGACTTCTTCAATATTTAATACATACTGACTCCTATAGCGACAAAACAGATAAAATCGGTACCCAATAAATGAATGAATGTAATACAATGCTATTGATTGTGCGGTAATAAAAAATGAAGTAGATGAACCATAAATAATTCTACCAATACTAGATTTGGCCTTGGTTCCAATACCTAAAAGACCAATGTATAATAATAACAAGGTGATAATATCAAACCAGCAGTAGAACTTATTTACCATAGTAGGCGATTAACTTATTTGAAGGAGCAAAATTACTTCCTTTTTTATTGCAGACAAGTTCGATGTGTATTTTTCTATATTGAATTATATAAAGATTACACGAATAAGATATTACCATTCACATAGTATTAAAAGGATACTTTAAAGGTCATTGTGGTTGCTTAGGTATAATTAATTCTTGTTCATAAATAATTTTACTTCGACGCCACCCATGATTAAACTAAATTAACAAGCCAATACGTTTAAAATAATTTATTTGGCACTTCGCCCAAACCTGGCTCCAAACAAGATTTTCTGAGCCTTGATCAAAAACGTTAAGGACGCTTTTGATTTGGTATAAAAAACATACCGTAACTGAATACTTTTAATTAATATTCTCTTCTATAAAATTAAAGACCTTATCGAAAAAGGCTTGGCCTCCTACTTTCCATACGTTTAAATGGTTGGCTTCAGGATACGCTAGAAATTCCTTTTTTTGACTCGCTAAATTCTCATAGTTCAGTCGGCCATAGGCAATATTGATTCGCCTATCCTTTTCACCATGTACCATCAATACAGCTTGATGAACATTTTTAGCCGCTTCAGATGGCACCGTTTCATCTGCTTTAAAATCACCCATCAACTCCGATAGCCAGATAAAATAATCTACCACAAACCCAGGTGCAAAACTTACCGTATTTTTAGAGTAGTCGTGGACAATCTGTCTGTAATCAGAAAAGGTACTTTCAATTATACCCACTTTAATTCTATCATCAATTGATAAAGCTTGTAAGCTAACTGCAGCGCCCAATGACTGCCCCCAAATTATATATTTCTGGCTTAAGTTTGGTAAGGTATTTAAATCATCAATTAAACAGGAGATATCTTGCTTCTCTTTATTTCCAAAGGTGCAATATTTGCCCTCGCTTTGTCCATGCGCTCTTAGATCAATTAATACTGCATTAAACCCTTTATCTGTAATGCGCTTTGAAACCGGAATAAAATGCTCCTTATACGATCGAATACCATGCACCAGAATAATGGTGCCTTTCTGATTAACACTATCCGTTTTAATAAGTAATGCATTCAGCTTTAATCCATCCTTTGATTCGAAAATAATACTTTCTGAATTTAGACCATAATTCTCTGGACTAGCAATAGTAACATTCGCTTCGACATGACTCTTATATACCTCATTGTTGATTTCGATAATCATACGAGGGCCTACGTAACTAATAAATGAGAAACCAACACAAAACAATGCGGCAAGTGTTATCAGTATCTTGTTTCTTAGTCTATTTTTATTGAGGGTTATTTTGAGCATATTATTTTGACACTTTTAATCTTGTCCACCAACTTATTAAATTTAATCCAGATCAGCTTCAATAATAATGCTTATTCCGTCACACTTATTTCATTTATTCTTTCACTTAAATCCACAGTTTTTCTTTTCCAGCTTTTTTCTAAGTACAGATACAATAAATAACATGTAAGTAGCCCAAAAGGAATCATTAAAATTCCGTATACGAACTCATTAATGCTTTCTACATATCCAGGCGATATAATTTCTAAAACTATGCCTAATGTAAAACTAAAAAATACAATGCCTCCGTAATAAGCAATAATGCCGAGTATGGTAAATCCCCACTGGCTTTTACGATATTCTTCTGCCAATTTGTAAAAATGCTTTCCTATCCAATACAGTAATAATAATCCTAACATATGTATGTGTTTTAAGGCAATTCAGATTCAGTTATTTTACTTTCTTCTCCAAAAATTCAAGGTCATTATTAAGTAATGCTTGCAAGCACTCTTTAACATCCTTTACTGTCTGACCATAAATTTCAGTGAGGTAGTTATTATTCATTCGTTCCATTAAACCAAAGAGCAATACCGATAACCAATCAAAACAATTGATAAAAAACAATCTGTGATTGTGTATCGGTATTGTTCTTTCTTAGTAAATGTGAGCAACTCACTTACTCATGTATTCAAGTTTAACAATCTGTTGAGCTTCCTTGGAATTAGGATCCATAACCGACATTATATAATCCTTGTATGATTCTATTCCTTCAACATTCTCAATCTTTGTTGATGACACTATAAAATCATTTACTATTGGCATTGGCTTCTCTTCGTCAAGTAGATCGATAATATCAGGTATCGTGAGTTTAAAATTGTTTCTTGATTCACCACAAATAGACCAAAGAACATTGTAATTCTCTATTTCGTTTTTATACCAAAAATCAGCTGTATAATAGTCATAATCACTAGATGATGATGCTTCAAAACCTTGAACAGTTTCATTTAACACTTGATAATCTAAATCGGGTTTTGAATAATTGTTATTAACTTCACTGGCGACCTCCCTGGTAAAAAATCTTTCAGTATCGATATATATATTAGTGGTTAATTCAAATTTATGGAAGAGACTAGTGGGTATATTAAAACCATATGCTCGGTCTCCAGTATACGAAATCTCCCGTGCTAGAGGTGCAAAAAAGTAATTAGGATCAGAAGCCAAAGCGCCACGAACTTCTATCCAAACCCTTTCATTTTCGGGATAATTTATCGTAACCATGTCTTCAATAACTGGCAATTCGTTGTAATCAACATCAATAGTTGAACTTTCAATCAAATTTTCCAATAAAACATATTTCCTTAGATTTTCATTTTCATGTTTAAATGAAACATAAATATTATCAGGAATACGCTTGAGACTTGTCGTATACTCAGCACGATTACCCCAATTTATAGAACCATAAGAGCCTATAAATGTAAAATCATCTAAGTACCCATTCGTATTATTAATTACTATTTCTATCTGCTCTCCGTTCGATTTCTGCCTTTCGTTTTTAAGAAATTCAAATACATAAGGCTTGACATCGATAAACGTTTTTAAATAGTAAGTAGTATAGGGTATGTCATCCACATTTATACGCTCAGTTTTGCGTAAAAAAGTGATATCAAATTCCTTATTCGTATCAAAATCTGATGTCAATTCTAATGTTGTATTATTCACTAGTTCACTTTCTATAATAAGGTCTCCCATAGCATCAGTTATAAAAACATGACCACTGTTTTTTATAGATTGTTCTGGATAATCCTGATAGAACCCCGCAGGTAATGTGATGGAAATAATTTTAGTCTCTTGAGGTTTAATTGGGTCATCTTTTTTACAATTGCTCATTATTAGAATGAATGACAAAGCAATAAATATATTTACAATTACAGTTTTCATTATTATGAATTTTTATTTTTTCTCAATTAACAAGCCAGCTTACGACCAAGCCCATTATTACAATATGAATCAATCAATACATTCTAAGTTAATCCAAACATAGACTGCATACATATGAATGCATTTTGACCACTGAAAAACTTACGTTTGGCTAATATAATAAAATACATTGTGTATTTTCTAAAACCTAATCTTGCCCTTAAAAATATTAGAATGACTGGCTCCCTGAATATAGATGTCCTGATCGGGCCCATGTATACCTAAGTCTTCGGCTTTATCTTTCTTTCGTAAATATCGTTTCGACTCCCGAAGCAATTGCTTTCGCTCCTCTTCATTTAAGCGGTACTCCGGCCCCTTCTTTGTGGATAAATCATCGGACAATAAGGCTTGCTTCTGCCCCAGAGAATCGGTCATTTGCAACTGCGAATAATAAACGGTTAGTTTTTCGATGTTTTGCTGGTAGCGCTGCAACATGGTGGAATCAATGGCTAAGTCATAAGTAGCCTTGTGCTTTTCAACAATACTTACCTTAAAAGCTGAATCCTGATGAAGGATGACGCCCCGAACAAAACAGGTATCTGTTATTTCGGGAAAAAGGTAAAAAGCTACCTTTTCGCTATTGCTAATGGTATCTCCCACCACGGGGTGAAGCTGAACAATAGATTGTGCACTTATGCCCTTACTTAATGTTAGTAAGATTACAAAGAGCCCTAATTTAATAGTGGCACTCGCTCCCTCTGATAAGCCCTGTTTGTTTAACCTTCTGCTATTGCTATGGGAAAAGCGCGATTCTTTTCCCTTTGTTAGGTTGATCATTGTATTTGAGGTTTAGGTTTGATGGAATTAGTTAACGGTGTAGCTTAATATTTTAAATCTACAATTCATATTTTACCACGCTAGAGTTATTTTTCTTTCACAAATCGTAATGTCCCTTTAGCTTTTGATAGTTATAAACTATCTTTTACTAATAGCGAAGTTGCAAACTTCGCTGAGCTGGGGCGTTCGTTGTTTTAATTGCCAATTATTAAATCTATTGTCTTTAATAGTTTATCTTCAACTTCGCCAACAAATTGAGTTGTAGTATCAATTTTACTCACAACTTTCTCGCATAATTCCCACTTTTTATATGACACCCCATTTTTTGAAACTAAATCCCCTGATATGCTTATTTCTTCATCTGAACCATAAATAGAATTCATAATTTCTAACGGATAATAATATTCAATCCCGTTTTTATTCCAGACCAATATATTTGAGTCTGGAATTCCATATTTTTGTAATGTCTGCCTTACACTCGTGTCATGTACTTTATCCAAAACGGCAATTATTCTGGTTCTACATGGACTTTTTTGCAAATCAGTAAAAATACTCCCTGCGACATTTACAAGCTCCTTCATTCTACTGTCAGAATTTGAATTTAATATGCTAAACTGCGAAGTAGGATATTTTGCTTCTAAAACCTTTGTTAAATAATGTTGATCACATTTACCTTCTGTAAGAATAATACATGATGGTAAATACAAAGATTCTAATCTGTTACCCAACAAAAAGAAGTGAATATTATTGAAATCAGAAATAGTTTCAGTCTTTGATATATCTATTATATCACCTTGTTTATTAATGGAGTAATTATTTGAAATTTTCAATCTATCCAAAAAAATTGTCGAGTGAGTTGCTAAGATTAATCGCTTTATATGTCCAAAATATTTACTTCTGTGTTCTCTATTAAATAAAAAGTCCGCAAGAACTCCTTGAGCTTCTGGGCTTATCCCCAATTCTGGTTCATCTATAAGTAAAGTATCAAAATCAGTATCCAACATGCAAGTAACTAAAGTTGTTATTAGTCTAAAACCACTACTTGTATATGAAATATTGTGACCATCGCAGCTGATATACTTTTGAGACATAGTATTATCTTCAACTGTATATAGTATTTGTAAATCAGAGCCAAGTAAATTTTTAACAATTTCAAACAATTTATTTCTTTGACTATCGGACAACTCTGAAATGGCTTGTTGAAGATTTATAGGAGAATTATCAATGTTTTGCTGTTGATGTTGCCACTGTGACAAAAACTGTCGCCATTTGTCACTCTTTTTGTTTTTATTGGGCGTATACATCCCTAGCATATGAAAATTCTGATACCTTGCTGGTCCAAGATAAGAAGCTTGCTGACCTAAAGACTGAGTTAATGTCTTTAGAATAAAAGATTTCCCACAATTATTCCTGCCAACCAACACACTATATTCAGCTCTCTTAATTTCTTCGATACATTTACCTGCATTTTCAGTAAATGATGTATTTGGTTTCTGATCGTAAGTATAATTCATAAACTATTTGATTGACGGTTCTTTCCCAATGACGCCCAACAAGTCTATATAAACATATAACATCATCATACATTTCCTATAGCCATAGTATAGCATTGCTGTATATTAATTAGTTATTCAATTTTAAATACTTAAAATCGCTTCTTCCAACTTCACTTTACCCACCCTAATGGTTAATACCCTAAACTTTCAATCGTAACACATTTATTTTACTGCGTTAGTTACTCTAATCAATAGAGGCCAGATGTTATCGATCTTAGCTGCCTAATTTTTTACCTAAACTTTTTTAGGTGGTGTAATAGTAATAGGGAGCCAGGGGCTAGGTATTAGGTTTTAGGTTCTAGGTGTTAAGTGTTAGGGTCCGATCGTTATCGGTCTATTTATTTTCAGTGCTTCATTATTTTATATGCTGGTGTCAGTACTTATTATTCCTCAGCGAGCCTCTGTTATAAGCTTCCTGCACCCTTTTCTGCACTTCCAGCTCTTCGGCGTGCGCTTTCTGCACTCCAGTACCTTTATCCAGCTCTTCAGTATGCTCTTATAGGTCGCCAGTACGTTCATCCAGCTTGCCAGTACGTTCTTCCAGCTTGCCAGTACGTTCTTCCAGCTCGTCAGTACGCTCAACCAGCCCTCCAGTATGCTCTTTCAGCTCGCCAGTACGTTCATCCAGCCCTCCAGTATGCTCTTCCAGCACGTCAGTACGTTCATCCAGCCCTTCAGTCAATACTTTTTGCTTCTTGCTGTACTCACCAAAGGCCTAAGAACAGTTTAGCAAACTCTTCATTAACACAATAAACAAGCAATAGCGATCTTTAAGCCGCATAAAGCGTATGCATTAAACCTATTTACATCGGCTATAGATGATTATAGATTAACAATAATTCCAATGGGTTTTTAAAGATAGCTATAAATACTTAATTAGGTCTCTGGAGAACCTATTTATTAAATACTTTTATACAAAGGCATTAAATCTTTGTACGAATGGCCTATTTTTAGATTTAAAGACCCGTTGTATTACAAATAAAAAAATTAAAAGTCAATAGAAAATTTAGTTGGTGATTTATTTCTTTATTAATAATTTAGATTAACCATTACAAATTTATGATTGTTAAGAGTAACTAATACAGATAATTAATTATTAACTATTTAGATATCGCAAAACCTATTATTAACCGCCCATGGTACTTGCCCTGCTGCAAAGAATAAGACTTTCTGGCAGAAAGGTATACGATCAATGGGCAGCTAAAACCTTAAGTGATGAGTTTAAAGAATAATTTTGGTTTTTCAATTGCTGAACTGCTTCAGCGTGGTGATAAATTTATTTTTTGTTTCGACCGTGATAAGGCTGAGTTTGAGGGCTACGGCTATGGCGACGACATCCGTAGCACAATCATCAGCAGCATTGCTGCGCTAAAAGCCCTGCCTACGGATATCTATTACGAGGGCGAACAAAAAATGTGTACCAACAACAAGAATGAGATCCGCGAGGATCTGGAACATGACATCAACGATCTGGCCAATCGCAGCCGTCTGGCCTTGGGTGCCAAGTCGGTGGAGTATAGCTTATTTCGCTTTGGTACCCTTGCCGAATTAAGTGATAACGATATGGTAAGCAAGGCTTCACATGTGGTTCAGGTAGCTCAAAAACGCATGGATAAACTAGCCAAACGCATGGTGAATGATGAGTTATTAAATGCCATAACTACAGGTGGAAACAAACTGGATGATGCCATTGACAAGCAGGCGGAAGCCCAAAGCATACGGAAAGAAAAGGTAGTAGAACGCCATAACATGGCAAATGATTTATATAAAAATATGAGTGAGCTGTGCGAGGCTGGTAAGCGCATTTGGAAGGGCAAAAATGAGGCCTATTACACAGACTACGTTATATATGGTTCGTCGAAGCCAATGGCCGATCAGGCCGAAGAGGACAATGAAGAATAGATTATTTGATTTGAGTTCTGGTTAGAATCGCTAAGGGTCGCTTTGGGTAAGGCGGCCCTTTTTATTGTTTTAAACACAGAGAGGCAAAGGCGCAGAGTTTTTTTTTAAAACCTCACCCTATCCCCCTCAAAAATGGAGAGGAGAAAGAATGATGTAGTAAAAAATACGTAAGAGAATGTCCTAAAATATTAAAAGTTCAAATTCACAGTGGTGCTCCCTGAGCATTTGTCGAAGGGGAAAGCATGATGCAGTAATTCGCCCCTATTATCCCCTTAAAAGGGGATGTGATTAGTTGTTTTACAAGACGATTAAAAATTAGTGCTAATTAGTATAATTCGTGGGCAAAAAAAAACTGCGTCAATTATTCCCCTACTTCAGGAGAGGCTAGGTGAGGTAAGAAATTAGAGGATAAACGAAACTACAAGCCAAGTCGCAATAAGTTTAGCTGTTGAACCAGGCTCGTGAGTGCGACTTTATTTCCTTGACTTTATACCTGGGGTGGCGTTACACTTACCCCAGGCTATATTGATTTAAGCCCGCTGGGCTTAGAAGAAAATTAGTGGATTAAAAGAAACACAGAGACACGGAGAGGTTAATAAATTTTCTCTGCGCCTTTGTGCCTCTGTGTTTTTTTTCACGAATTAGCACTAATTGTTTTCTATGCCAGGGGGCTTAAACCTTTTCTTTATCAATGCACACTAGCGCCTTTAATAATTTAAATAAGATGCAATAACTTAAGTGTGGGAATGGCCTCAGCTGGCAATCAAAAAAATAAGGTTGAAATATTCTAATGATCTATTAAGAAGGTTTTTGTGATTACACTTCCCTAATCGACGCTTAAATATTATTTTTAAGGAAATCATAGTATAAAAACTACTCAGATGGTTCAAGAACTGAAATACCAAAGCTTGATTGCAGCATGTGGCATGAACTGTGGCTTATGCATTGGGTACTTACGTGACAAGAATCCCAGTGGGGGATGTTTTAAAAAAGACGATCTAAACAAACCTGGTTCCTGCAGGAATTGTGTAATTGTTAATTGTAAAGCGTTGGCAAAAACAACATCAGGTTTTTGTTACGAGTGCGGTAAGTACCCTTGTAGCCGATTAAAACGCCTCAATACCCGTTACCGGACAAAGTATGGAATGAGTATGCTTGATAACCTTAATTTTATAACAGGTAAGGGAATGCAAAGCTTTTTAGAAAACGAACAGAGCCGTTGGGCTTGTGAAAATTGTGGGGCGGGGCTTTCGGTGCATCGACCTTTTTGTTTGGAGTGTAAAGCAGAGGTGAAGAAATAGTATTGATAATTTTCTATAAGAAATTTGGTTTTGAAATAGTAAATTAGAAGGCGTCAATATTATAGATTCATTATGGGAAAATTGAAAGAACAAATATATATTAATCGCTGGCTCGATTTGAAACCTTATGATAGTCCGTGTTCAACAGATGGGTATTATTTAGAGCTTTGTAATCTTGTTAAAAAAACAATGATTACGAATAAGCAATCATTTATGCTTCAGAACCATTTAGATAAGGATGAGATTGATGTAATGGCTTGCTTTTTGACCTCTTATTTTGAGGATTTAATTTCAGGGACAAGGATTTGGGATACTTTTATTAAGGTTCATAAAAGAAGTTATAAAAAGGTTTTGCCTTTTTATGAGATAGATGAATATTATGAACAAGAAATTAACTTGCCAGACATCTATTTTTTGATTTGGTACTTTATGAATACAGTTCAGCAAGACAAATTCATTTCACCTTTTATGGAGTATATAATTGAAATATCTGAAACGGTAATGGATGTATTTGAAAATGCCTGGGAATATGCTCCCGAAAATGAATACTTAAAAGCATTCTATTCCATTGATGAGAAGGAAACGGATTTTTACTTAGCAAGAAACTTAATTGATAATGTTCTGTTTAAGTCCTATTTGTTTTATCCCGATACCCTTTTGGATTTGAGAGATGGTGAAATGGAGATGATAGAGGAAAGTAAAAATGATGAAAATCTAATTAATTTTTTAAACGATAATAGAGATCACAAACTATATAATACCTATACAAGACTACTTGGATTGAAGGGCCAAGAGTGGGTTGCTGAGATTCTAGGTGATGGTCACAGTCTGAGTAAACACTATCGAAAGATTTCTAAAAAAATAAGTGGATATTTTTTCTACAAAGGTCAAGATGAAGAAGATGTTTTTCTTGAACATATAGCTTCAGGGAAGCAATTTAAATTAACAAAAAAATCGTTTGGCCATTATGGTGGTTTAAAGGATATTGATACCATTTTGTTTATGGGCATTGCTGAATGGAGAAATGAATGGTGGTTCTCCGGAGTTTATTTTCAATCTGATTTTAATCCAGATTTGGTTCTGGATGAAAAAAACTCGGTAAAAAGCAGAAGTGTAGTTAATTTTCTGGACTACCAAAAGAAAGACATGGATGAAATTTTAAATGAACAGTTAAAAGCATTTAAGATGTTTAATAATAAACAGCAAATTGCTTTTATGCAGTCAGATGAGATTGAATTCTTTACTGGAAATTTTATCGAGACTTTTAATGCCTCATTAAATTTATCTCAAAAAGAAAAGGAGGAGGCTAAGCAAAGAGCTAGAAACGATGGGTTTTTAGGATCTGAACATGAAAAGAAGGATTTTTCTCGGGTCTCGGAAAGCGGATTGGTATTTTTTAACCCTAAGAGTGGTGTGGAAATCGCATTAGCCGTGAATAGTGCTTTCCCTATAAAAAACAATCCTTATTTTAATGAGAGTGAAAGTGAAGAGCACATTATACGTTTGTTTTTTACTGAGGGATTATCAACTGAATTGACGATGTACTGTATAGATAATTTTAAGCATGAATTAAAGTTTTTTGAAACTGTGGAAGGCAAAATGTATCTTGATAATATTGATTTTTTACTGCGATTTTGGAAAAGAGGTAATTATCATACAAAACCAAGTATTACATTTACAGGAGTAGATCATTAGCTTCGTGGTATTGTAAATCAAGCAGTCTCCTGCTTTTTTTCTTTATGGGGAAGTTGGTTTTTGCACAAAAAGCGACCATGCACATTGGCAGAATAGGGGTTTAAGCCCTAGATGCTTACACAAAATGAAAAATAAACATGAATAAAATACTTGTATTAGATATTGAAACGACTGGCTTCCTTAATCAAGGCGGAAGTATTGTTGAGATAGGAATCGTTGAGTTATGTCTTGAAACTGGGAGTACGGATATCATTTTTGATTCATTGCTTAAAGAAGATATACTTACTGCCAAACATCGTGAAGAACCAATGGGATGGATCTTTCGAAACTCCGATCTGACGCCAGAACAAGTTAGAAATGCGCCTCCGGCATCAGAGGTTTTACCACAAGTACAAGAAATACTGGATAATTATCCTTTAGGATGTACAGCCTATAATAAGCAGTTTGATTTTGGTTTTTTAAAGGATAGGGGTATTAAAATTAATGAATTGCCGTGCCCTATGCTATTGGCTACTGATGTTTGTAAACTGCCCAATAAAAATGGATACGATAACTATAAATGGCCCACTGTAGAAGAAGCCTGGAGACATGTCTTCCCAACTATTCAATACGATGAACTTCATAGAGGCGCAGATGATGCTAAACACGAAGCTTTAATTGTATATGAGTTGTATAAACTAGGTGTATTTACAATGAATTAATACGTGCAAGTATAGTTTCTGTAAATGCATAGCTAACCCATATTTGACGTAGCATTATAGCTTGTTACAGGATCTGCCTCGAAGATAAGAAGAGGTCTGTGGCTGCACCATTACCGTGAGCTTAGCAATCGTTTGGCTTTTATACGGTTTACGATATATGTGTTACGGTGTTGTAAGTTTCATAGTATTGTAAGCTTCCCCAAAAACTGGACAGTTTAAGAGTAGACAAAAAAGTTTTAATTTTGAACTGTATTTATGAAACGAAAGACATTTACCCCAC
>NZ_JBNGOY010000038.1:0-57187 GCF_050589805.1 Carboxylicivirga fragile
GAAAATCACCATTTTGGTTTTTCTCCAAAATGGATGAGATACTATATCGCTATGCATTTGGGCTTAATTTTTATTTCAAATGCATAGATTGGGTTAATAGATCAAAAAGTTCCTTGGTAGTATGGCATAGGTGGTCAGCTCCAGCATCCAACAATACCTTCCCATTAAGCTTGCCAGTATTAACAGCTACAGTATAAAGCCCTGCTGCCTTTGCCGATTCAACTCCCAGCGGTGCATTTTCAACTACTATGCAATTTTTCGCATCGAAGCCTGAACGATCTAACGCAATTAAATAGGGCTCGGGGTGAGGTTTGCCTTGCTTTACATCCTTTGCAGAAACAATATTTTCAGCCGCCACATCAAAATCATCCGCCAATTTATTGATTAAGCTTGGTTGCCTCGATCCAGTTACAACAAATATATCTATGCCTTCTGATCTGAGATGTTTATGAAGTTCTTGCATGTACGGCAAAATAGGTGCTTTGGGCCGCCTTTGCATCAAATTGGTTTTGAATTCGTAAATTCTGTTTTCTTCCTCAATAGTAGCCTCTCTGTTTAGATACTTCTTGATGGCATTGCGAATAGTAGAGTGCCCGGTTCTACCTTCATTCAGATAAGCTTCTTCTGATGGAAAATCAATCCCAATGGTTTTAAAACTCTCAATCCAGGTGTATTCGTGGTTGGGCATTGAATCGTAGAGTACCCCATCCATATCAAAAAAGACAGCTTTTATATTTTGAATCATTGTGCTACAGTTTAAGAAGCTGCAAAAATGAGTATTTTTTGTTTATTTTGCGCTTCTAATCACATTTCTTTATGACCATTACAATCGATCCGTTTATTAAAGAAACTTTACCTGATTTATTATTGGGTGGTTTTATCTTTGATATTGAAGTAAAAGCTTCTAGTGATGACCTGATGAAACTCTTGAATGATGAGATAAAGGTACTGGAACCCAAACTAACACCAGAATCTATTCGGGAAATGGATACGGTGAAGGCCAATAAAAATGCGTATCGCGCATTGGGTAAGGATCCTAATCGTTATCGACCATCGGCAGAGGCTTTGTTAAGACGAGTAGCTAATGGTAAAGGATTGTACCATATCAATAATGTGGTGGACATACTCAATCTGATATCCGTAAAAACAGGTTATTCAATCTGTGGTTATGATCTTGATAAGGTAGAAGGTGATATTGTAATGGGGAAGGGACAAAATGCTGAACCTTATGAAGGGATTGGACGCGGTGAATTAAATATTGAGAATTTACCAGTTTTTCGAGATGATATTGGCGCTTTTGGAACGCCAACAAGTGATTCGGTTCGTACAATGGTGACTGATAAGACGACTCGATTTCTAATGATTATTATTGGCTTTAACGACAGGACAAAAATTGAGCGAGCATTGGATGAGGCCAGTGAGTTATATAAGCAATTCGCTTCTGGAAAAGAGCTGGAACGATTTTTTATTAGTTAGTCTGTAGTTATTAGTCCGTGGCTCGAAGTCCGCAGTCCACAGAGGACAGGGTGATATGTGAAATTATACATTGAGCTTGTCGAAATGCAATAGGATTGAAAGTGCTAGATTTATTTATACGATATAAAATATGCTATTAGCTGTCGGCTAGTAGCTAATAGCTTTAAGAAGAATGGTAGAAATTTGTGCGTTGGCATCGGGTAGTAATGGTAATTGCTACTATGTGGGAAATGAAGATGAGGCGGTATTGATAGATGTGGGCATTAGTCGCAGACAGGTGTTGAAACGCATGAAAGAAGTCAAGTTGAACATTAATAAGGTGAAGGCAATATTTATATCGCACGAGCATGCCGATCATATTCGAGGTTTGCGCGTATTGTCTGATATGAATGAAATTGATGCTTATTTAACTAAGGCTACTTTTTCTAAAACACGAAATGATAATCAGCCAAAGCGAATTGGTATTTTTAAGGCAGGCGATATCATCACAGTAGGCAATATAAAAGTGCATTCCTTCGCCAAGAAACACGATGCTATTGATCCAACAAGCTTTAGGGTGGAAATAGATGGTGTTAATGTTGGAGTACTAACGGATTTGGGAACAGCTGATACAATCGTAAAGCAGCAAGTGAAGCAATGTCATGCTTTATTTTTGGAGAGTAACTACGACGAGCGTTTACTGGAAGAAGGCCCGTATCCAATCTATCTAAAGAATAGAGTTAAGTCAGATCGTGGGCATTTAAGCAATGACCAGGCGGTTAAATTGGTCGATTCATTGAAGGATACACCCTTAGAAACCATTTTGCTATCGCATATTTCGGCTGATAACAACCAGGTAGAGATAGCCATGAAATCTTTTCAAATGGTTAGTGATCGATATAAAATATATCCTACCTCGCGTTATGCTGCAACGCCTATATACACATTTGAGAAGGCGCTTAATGAAAATGAGCAGGCTTCGCAATTAAAAATGTTCTAGTCGAGTTTTCAGAAAGTACTATGGAACCGTTCTTTATTGCCAGTCACGCATAGAGAACCGTTCCTTATGCTTATAAAACATACCGTAAATTAAAGTCATCGTATTAATTATGATTTTCAATTGCTTTCAAAACGTCCTGAAAGCGGTATTTTTCGGTTAAACCAAATCCCCCGAGTTTATTCGCTTTTAAACTTGAAAGTTTGGGCGAACTAATACCACACAAAAACTTGCATAGTAGGATAGGTGATAATGGCTGTGTTGATTTAGCTGATAGTTCGTTAAGGTATTCCGATAAGTTTAAAGATTGCAATTCGGGCAGACTTTGTGTTTGGCTTAACTTAATGCCACCATCAAGGCAAGAAGAACAAGTGCCACATTTATCCCAATCAGTGCTTTCTCCAAAGTAGGCGGCCAGTTGTTTCGAAAGACAATCTTGACTGTTGAAGAAATCACACATCATGCCAATGCGTTTAATTTCGGCCTCTTCTTTCATTCTGAATTTACTAATTAACTCCTTGCTTGTTGATGTAATATCAAATTCAGGTTTCAGAACTTTAAAGACTTCTGTCATTTGTTTGGTCTCAAGCTGAATCCAATTTTTCTCATGAAAGTAGTCCAAAGCAGTGCTGATGCGTTTACGGTCGCAATTGTAATTGGTCGCAATGGCATCAAAATCAACAGCTGTCCATAAACGAGCTTTCTTCGAATGTTCAAATATGGCGGATACAAAAGCGTGGTGTTCGCCTTTAAACTTTTGAATAATACTTTCAGTCTCTTTAATGTTTTTAAAGCGATAAGAACTGAAATAGCTATACGATGGTAAAATAATACCCATGGTTTCGAGGTAAACCAAAAGTGTTTTAAGCGGTAGAGCACGCATGTTCGAATCTTTACTCAGACTCAAAAGTTGTGTTTCCCACGAGCTTTCAGCATTCTTAATTTGTTTTAATACTACCTCAATGTTATTGGCTTCGGGCGTATCGCCGTATACAAAGTTTTCCAGAGTGTGTATGCCATCCAGATTACCAAGTACCAGGCATTCACTTTTTTCATTATCACGCCCGGCACGTCCTATTTCTTGTGAGTAGTTTTCGAGCGATTTAGGCATGTCGTAATGAACAACCCGGCGAATGTTTGCTTTATCAATGCCCATACCAAAGGCAATGGTGGCTACAATAATTGGGGTTTCGCCACTCATGAATCTATTTTGAATACTTTCACGATAATCATTGGCCATTCCAGCATGATAGGCACTTGAGTTTAGTCCATTTTGCTTAAGATAGCTGGCAACATCCTCAGCTGTTTTCTGAAGCGTAACATATACAATGGTTGCCTCTTCTGGTGTGCTTGAAAGGTTTCTCAGAAGCTGCGCATTTTTTTCTGTTTCTGCGCATGCCATTACTTTTAAGTGAAGATTTGAGCGATGAAAGCCGGTAACACAAATGTTTTGTTTTGGTATTTGAAATTCGCGTTCCATATCTTCGATAACGCGAGGAGTAGCTGTTGCAGTTAAAAGCAAAACCTGCTCAATATTAAAGTCTTTGCGATAAATTGGCAGCTTTAAATAATCGGGGCGAAAGTTGTGCCCCCACTCCGAAATACAATGCGCCTCGTCGACCACTAACATGGATGTTTTAACCTGACTTAAAAAATTACGAAAGCGTTCGTTTTTGAAACGTTCTACCGAAATGAAGAGGATTTTAATTTCGCCATTTCTAACTTGGTTCTGAATGTCGATTAATTCCTTGTATTGAAGAGTAGAATCAATTCGGGCAGCCGGAATATTTTTAGATTGTAAGAAATCCAACTGATCGCTAATTAAAGCAAGTAATGGAGAAACCACCAAAGTAAGGTGGGGGAGTTGCATGGCTGAAAATTGATAACACAATGATTTACCCGATCCGGTTGGAAAGATAGCCGCGGCTGATTCACCTTTTAGTATATTGTTGACTACTTCTTTCTGACCAGTTTTAAATTCGCTAAAACCAAAGGTGCTTTTTAATGTGCTCTCAATCGTCATACTTTCCTCTTTTATGCAAAAGTAGGCTTTGGCAGGAACAAAAAAAATAGCTGATCGCATTTCGCAAACAGCTATTTTTATTTCATTATTAAACCCAGAATGGTTTAATCGTATTTTTTACAAATTAATGTTCAAACCGAGTAAGTACAATGCACTAGTTTGATCTGCAAATCCGAATTCTCGTTCGCTTGATCCGCTTAAGTTACGAGCATTAACAAATACCGAATTGTTTTTGTAGAATTTATAAGAAATCTTAGCGTTTAATAATGCTTTCGCATTAACTGTTGTGGCTCCTGATCCCATACCTGTTAACTCTCCATATAAAGCGTAATCATGGCGATACTCTTGTTCGGATATGAAATTTAACCCTGCAAAAATATTCAATTTTTCAATGGGACGATAATTGGCTGTAACACCACCAAAATAGCTAGGGGTTTGCTTATGCTCTTCAGTAACTCGTTGGTATTGTGGATTAATAAATAAACCATTAGCAGGATCGATAATTAAAGGGGATATCTTTTTATCATAGTCCTTTAATTCTGTTTTCTGAACTGTAGCAAAAGCCCTAATGTTCCATTGTTTGTTTGGAGCATAAAGTAAAGATGCTGTTGTGCCCATTTGAACAGCTTTAGCTGAGATGTTATCGTATTGGTAAATAACATGTACATATGGTTTTTCAGCACTTGGCGCTTCTACCGTGGGTTCAAATGATGGGAAATCTTCAGTTGCTGAATAGAATGCTTCAATATCAACCTGAAGCTTAGGACTTAACTGACCGCGATAGCCTAGTTCTATAACATGACTGGTAGGCAAAAGCATGTCTTCCTTGCCTTGATACTGAATGATTTGTTGCCTTTCGATACTACCCTCAGTGTAATTTGCATAAAAGTCGATCATTACTGGGCCACGATTAGCTTTTGAGTACGAACCTCTTAATAAATGCTTTTCAGTCGGTTTAAAGGTTCCAATTAGTTGGTATGTAAAGTAAGCATCATTTGGCTTGTTGTAATGATCCATTCGTAATGCTGCAATGAATCTTAGTTTTTCAGTAGCTTTATAATCGCCTCGAAGATAATAAGCAAAATTACTTAGATCTGAATCACCATTTAGGAAACCTGAACCAGGTTTGTCAACATAGGGTGAATCATCGTAGTGTATACTCTGGTAGCTCACTCCTGGACGTAAAGTTAAATCGCCAAGAGTATAGTCATATTCTGCGATAAAGTCTAAATGACCAAAATCAAACTCGGACGCGATAGGGTTAGCTTTAGCTATATCCTGTGTGCCGAAGTTACCCGAAACCTGAATGCTCAAGCCATAAATGTTACTTAGTGCATTAAAATAATATGATTCTGATTCGCGTACACTAATTGGGGTAACGCTTGATTCCATAAACACAGTGTTTGCTTTTGAGTTTTGTAATCCACCAGCAATACTGAAAAAGATGTCTTCATTAAGCTCATAGTTTAATGAGGCATTAACTCCTAGGCGATCCTTCGCCATTACTGAATCCTGATATGTTGGGTGATTTGGTCCAGATACGCCATTGTGTGGTGAGGTGTAATCTATTTGTTGACTGCTAGGTAAATATTCACCCTGTAACCAAGAATAGTAATCTGTTGTAAAACGATCGCGTTTCTCATAATTAGCACTTATGCGTGCCTTTAATTTATTATCATTAGAAGAAGTATTAACGGCAAAATCTCCAATTAATGTACTGGCGCTTCCTCCCTGAATACTACCATCAACAGCAATAGTTTTATCGGGTGATTTTTTAGTAATGATATTAACCATACCATTTACGGCATTTGGACCATATAGAGCGGTTGAAGCGCCTCTAATAATTTCAATACGTTCAACATCAGTTATACTGATTGGAAGTGTTTCCCAGAAAGTACCACCGTTAAGGTTATTAAAAACTTTTCGGCCATCGATCATAATTAACGACATCGAGTTTTCACTAAAGAAAGTGAAGTTACCCGGAGGAATGTTGTCATTACCTCTAATGTGAATGTCATAATTTCCATTAGTCTCTTCACGAACTATAAATCCCGGTACAAGACGAAAGGCTTCTTCAATGGTAGTAGCTCCTGAATTAATTAATTCTTCCTTTGTTATAATTGATGAAGATAAAGGTGCATCAAATGAGCTTTCTGCTTTTTTAGAAACAGCTACAATTTCCAGGTTCATTAAATCTTCCAACGACATGTTGAAATAATCAAGTGAGTCTGTTTGTGCATTCAAATTCCCCATGCCTATGATAAAACTACATAGGATTATCCCAATTTTAATTTTCATTACGATCTTCTTTTATTAGATATTAAGTTATTTTTTACTGAAATAAGTAGGGATGAAACCATGTTGCGCAGACTTCATATGCATTTATTAATTATGAGTCTGATTTGCAACTAAGTTCTTATAATATCCCGATTCATTTTACCACTCTAAGCCTATAAAAAGTGGAGTGCCCCCCAGCACTCATTTCCCTAGAGTTTCGCAGGTAATACGAAGCTTGTTATGCTTTGTTACATAGGTTTTGAATCTCACATTTGGAATGCTTGCAGAAGTGTTTGTAAGTATAAGTTAATTAAGTAATTGAATAGTTAATTAATAAGTGTTAAAAATAAATATTTTTTGAACATTGTGATTTTGTAGTGTGTAAAGTGTTTGGAATATAGTCGTTTGCATTTCGACTTTTTGATTTTAATATGTTTTTGTTCGATAGTGTTTCGATATATTATTCATGCATTAAAGTTGTGTTTTAAACATTAGGATTGACTTAAATGAAAATCGCCTAGTACTGAATTCTTATTTTATTAATAACTTCGAGCAATTATTTGGGACTATGAAGCGAGAAGGAACAAGTTATGGTATTTTATTAATGGTATTGTCGGTTATAGCATTTGCTATAATGGCAACTTTAGTTAAAACCATGTCGCATGTTAGTACCTTTGTTACTGTCTTTGTTCGATTCTCTGTGGGTGTTGGAATACTTGGTTTTCTAGCCTTAATGCGGCGTATTGATCTATCGTTTGTAAGGAGTCCTCTTTTGTTACTACGCGGTATTACAGGCACCTTATCGGTTGCGCTTTTTTATTTGGCTATTGTAAAAATTGGTATGGGTAAAGGCTCGGTCTATTCTTACTCATACCCTGTATTTGCATCGCTTTTAAGTGCTTTAGTGTTAAAGGAACGCATTACTATAATGAATTGGCTGTTAATATTTTCAGCCTTTATCGGAATTATTTTTGTCTCTTATAACGTGAATGGAACATATGCATTTGGAATATTTGATATTTTGGCAATGTTTAGTGCCATTACAAATGCAGTTTCCATTTTGTTGGTAAAAAAGCTACATGGTACTGATAATTCCTATGCCATATTTTTTGCTCAAAGCATTGTTGGTTTCTGGGTGTTTATTATCCCGGCCAATTTACCGCAATTAACAGGGCCGGTTTCTGGAAGTTACATATTAATTATAATAGGAATAGCATCGGCCTTTGCACAATTGTTAAATACCGAAGGATACCGTCATGTATCCATTGCCACAGGATCACCTTTTCATATGTTGATTCCGGTAGTGAATGTAATTATTGGAGTCTTTGTTTTTAATGAATCCTTCAGCACCATGGAAACAATCGGCGCCTCACTCGTTGTGTTATCGTGCCTTGGAATAATGTTGATCAATCGTAGAAAGAAATGAAAGATATCGAACCTAAAGTACTGTTGGTAACTCCGCCTTTAACGCAGCTTAATACACCATATCCGGCAACATGTTATCTGAAAGGATATTTAAACACCATTGGAGTTGCTTGTAATCAGGTTGATTTAGGTATCGAAGTGATTAATCATTTGTTCTCTTATGAAGGCTTATCTAAACTTTTTGAAGGAAAACAAGTGCAAAAGGATTGGTCAGAGAATTCTCAACGTATTTTTCATTTGAAGAAGTTCTACCTGGCTAGTATACCAAAGGTGATGGATTTTTTGCATGAGCCAAAAGTGGAAATGGCACATGTGATATGCAGTGGCAATGTGTTACCCGAAGCTTCACGATTTGAACAACTTGAAGAATTGGAATGGGCTTTTGGCAATATGGGTTTGCTTGATAAGGCCAAACATTTTTGTACTCTTTATTTAGAAGATATATGTGATTTTATAACAGAAGTTATCGATCCGCATTTTGGTTTTAGTAGATATGCAGAGCGTCTGGGGCGATCGGCAAGTTCATTTGATTCTATTGATGAGGCATTGAATTTACCCTTATCATATGTTGAGGAAATATTAATAAAAGAACTTTCGAAAGCAGTTAACCAGCACCAACCAACTTTAATAAGTCTTTCCGTTCCCTTTCCAGGAAACCTGATGGGAGCATTGCGCATTGGTCAATGGATAAAACAAAATCAACCCGAAATAACAGTTTCGATGGGTGGAGGTTATCCTAATACCGAGTTAAGGGCATTAAAGGATGATCGTATTTTTCAGTATCTTGATTTTATCACTTTAGATGATGGGGAAACACCATTAAAACGATTAATAGAATATTTATCAGGGCAGTGCGATTCAAACAAGTTGGTTCGTACTTGGATGATTGAGAATGGCGAATTGGTTTATCTTAATGATAATTCAGCTCAAGATGTGCCTCAGGAAAAGCTTGGTACACCTGATTATTCCGATTTACCCTTACATAAGTATCTTTCAGTCATTGAAGTGGCCAATCCAATGTTTCGACTATGGAGCGATGGTAAATGGATGAAACTTACTTTGGCGCATGGTTGCTATTGGGGTAAGTGTACATTTTGTGATGGATCTCTTGATTATATCGGACGTTATGAACCATCTCATGTAAAAATGATTGTGGATAGAATGCAGGCCATGATGTTGCAAACGGGTATGAATGGCTTTCATTTCGTTGATGAAGCTGCGCCGCCTGCGTTATTAAAAGAATTAGCGCTAGAAATTCTGCGAAGACAAATAAGGGTGGTTTGGTGGACTAATGTGCGTTTCGAAAAAAGTTTTACGCCCGATGTTTGTCGTTTATTAAAACTAAGTGGTTGTATCGCTGTTTCTGGCGGTATTGAAGTTGCATCAGAGCGGATTTTAAAGCTTATTAATAAAGGTGTAGATATTGCACAAGTGAGTAATGTCAGTCTAAATTTTACTCAAGCTGGAATCATGGTGCATGCTTATTTGATGTACGGTTTTCCTACCCAAACGGAACAAGAAACCATTGATTCGTTGGAGGTTGTCAGGCAGTTGTTTGAGTTGAATATAATTGATTCGGGCTTTTGGCATCAGTTTGCAATGACGGCACATAGTGATGTTGGCCTGCAGCCCGATAAGTATAAGGTGAAAATAACAAAGGGCTTGGATGGGGAATTTGCGAACAACGATTTATACCATCAAGATCCATTGGGAGCAGATCATTCTAAATTTGGAGAAGGTTTGAAGAAAGCCATTTTTAATTTTATGCATGGCGTGTGTTTGGATTATCATTTAAGTGAATGGTTTGAATTTAAAGCACCCCAGACTTCATTGCCACCAAATTACATTGAGAAGTGTTTGTCGGATTCTGTCATTGTTTCTGAGCGTTCGAGCTTAGTGTGGTTGCACGAGATACCTTTGGTGCGACACTATGAAAAACGAAAGAAGGGTAGTGCTCTGTCAATGGCAGAATTAACCTTTGTTTTACCCCAGGAGCAGTATGCTTTAAACCTTAAAGCAAATTTGGCAGATTGGTTATTGTTAGTGCTGTCTGAAATGTCACTAGCTAAGCTTGAACGCTACAGCTTAAATGATTTACACATGAGTTTTGAAGCTCATGAATTAGGCGATTTCGATGTTTTTTGGCAGAGCAATACGTGTACTCAGCTACGTGAAATAGGGCTTTTGATTCTTTAAGTGCTTGTGTTTTCTATTTCCGCAAACCGTTTCGGAACTTACTTTTAAAATACTTGAGTGAAGGTGACTGTGGTTTAAGTTTCAGTATAAGAGGTTTTTAATTGTATTTTGTGATTTTGTCAAAACAGTGCTTTTTTCGATATCACTGTTGAATGTTTAAATTTACATTCAAACTAAGAACTATCAGGATGAAAAATCTACTACTACTTTCATTTACCTTATTGCTTGCTTTGCAATCTTGTAATAATCAAACAACAACTTCAACTGAAAAACCAAATGTTCCCTTTGTATGGGAAAATGCCAATGTTTATTTCCTATTAACCGATCGGTTTAATAACGGAGATAAATCAAATGATGTGAATTTCAATCGTGTCGAAATATCGGCTCCATTGCGAGGTTTTATGGGTGGTGATTTTAAGGGAATTACACAAAAGATAAATGAAGGCTATTTCTCAAAACTGGGTATTACTGCTTTGTGGTTTAGTCCAATTTTTGAACAGGTTCATGGATCGGTTGATGAAGGTACTGGTTTAACCTTTGCTTTCCATGGATATTGGACTAAGGATTGGACCGCAATTGAGCCTAACTTTGGCACAGAACAAGAATTTGCTGCCCTTGTTGATGCGGCGCATGCCAATGGCATCAGAATATTAATGGATGTCATCATTAACCATACAGGCCCAGTAACGCCACAGGATCCTGTGTGGGATGATGCGTGGGTTAGGACTTCACCACAATGTAAATATCAGGACTATGAATCAACAGTTACTTGTACTTTGGTTGAAAATTTACCTGATGTGAAAACTGAAAGTGATGAGCATGTGGATTTACCAAAGCCACTCATGGAAAAGTGGGCCGAAGAGGGAAGATTGGAGCAAGAGGTAAATGAGTTGGAGGCCTATTTTGCCAGTACAGGATATGCGCGTGCACCACGATTCTATATTATAAAATGGCTAACTGATTTTATTCGAAAGTATGGAATCGATGGATTTCGTTTGGATACAGTAAAACACACCGAAGAAACAGTTTGGGCCGATTTATGGAAGGAAGCAACTAAAGCTTTTAATGAATGGAAAGCGGCTAATCCTGATAAGGTAATGGATGATAATGAATTCTTCATGGTGGGAGAAGTATACGGTTATGGAATCTCGGGTGTTCGCATGTATGATTTTGGCGACCGAAAGGTTGACTACTTCAGTAATGGGATGAAAAGCTTAATTAATTTTGAGTTTAAGTCAGATGCGCATAATGATTACGAAACTATTTTTTCAAAATATAGTCAACTGTTAAATGATTCATTAAAAGGCTTAAGTGTTATGAATTATATAAGTTCGCACGATGATGGTCAACCATATGATCAAAAACGAATGAATACGCTTGAGTCTGCTACCAAACTTTTATTGTGTCCGGGTGCATCACAAGTATATTACGGAGATGAATCGGCACGTAGTTTAATGATAGATGGAACTTCAGGTGATGCTACTTTACGTTCGTTTATGAACTGGGAAGAAATTCTGGAAAATAAGCAAGTCAATGGTGTTGCTCTGCAAGATTTGCTTTCGCATTGGCAAAAACTTGGGCAGTTCAGAAGTGAGCATCCAGCAGTTGGAGCGGGTGTGCATGCTATGATCCAGGAGAAACCTTATTATTTTAAACGTACTTATTCATCAAGCAATTATGATGATAGAGTGGTTGTGGGGCTCGATTTAGATAAGGGAATGAAACAAGTTGATGTGGAAGGGATATTTGAAGAGGGAGAGTTGTTGACTGATTTTTATTCGGGTAAAACGGTTAAAGTACAGAATGGAAAAGTGCAGTTTGATAGTGACAAAACAATTGTTCTTCTGGCTCAATAAAATCTTAATTTAAAGAATTTAAATCCAGGCTAGTCCTGGATTTTTTATATCTTAAGGTTTTATTTTTTTTCGTTATGGGCTTAATAAAAATTTATCAAGTTGATGCTTTTACATCCGAGCTGTTTAAAGGAAATCCTGCTGCCGTCTGTTTGTTTGAGGAATTTCCTGAGGATAGTGTTATGCAGAGCATTGCATTCGAAAATAATTTAGCAGAAACAGCATTTGTTAAACCTTTGGGAGGGAATCAATTTTTTATTAGGTGGTTCACACCATGTGTTGAAGTAAATTTGTGCGGGCATGCCACACTGGCTAGTTCCTATGTTTTGTTCCATCACGAAGGCATTAACTCTAATGAACTCGTGTTTCAAACTAAGAATATTGGACAACTTCGTGTAGAAAGAAATGCCGATTGGTTGGTTCTGGATTTTCCGGCTGATGAACTTGTTGAAATTGACTGGCCTGAAAATGAAATAAAAGCAATGGGTATTCGTCCTGAAGCTGTTTTTAAAGGGCGATGCGATTTGTTATTTATATATAGCTCACAACGGCAGATTGAGCTGCTGCAACCAAATTTTGATCAGCTTGCTAAATCTGAATCAGAAGGCGTTATTGCCACAGCAAAAGGTGATGAGGTGGATTTTGTTTCGCGCTATTTTGGTCCTAAGGTTGGCATTGACGAGGACTCTGTAACGGGTTCGGCGCACACAACATTAACGCCATATTGGGCAAAAAATCTTAATAAAAAGCAACTAACAGCACGGCAAATATCATTTAGACAAGGCGAGTTAAAATGTGAATTGCTTAATGATCGCGTTAAAATTGCTGGCCAGGCAAAGTTATATTTGAAAGGGCAATTGTATTTGCCATAAAAAAGACCTTCCGTTTGGAAGGTCTCAGTAAGTACTGTTATTAAGTAATCTATTTTTTGCTCTCTTTTTCTTCTATTTTATCAATTTCTCCCTGATAACTTATATGGCTGCGATTGTTACTCGTTACGTTAACCGAGGTATTACCATTGTAGCTAATTTCCATTGATACTCTATAATGGTCCTTGTCTTTAACTTCAAATGAAAAAGTGATTGTTCGTTTCTTTTCATTGATTTCGACCTTCTTATTTTCCATAGTACCATTAAACTTAATACCACCGTCGTTGCCATAATGAGATTGGAATCCTCGTCCAAAAAATGGTAGATCTCCTTCTGCATTATCACCTGTAATTTTTATAAAACCATAATTCGTTGTAAGGTCGATAGATTGACCTCCTTGTGGAAATGCACGGTTTGGTACATAAATAAATTGAGCACTATCCACCAATGTTTTGGTTTCTGTAAAGGCTTCATTTTTTTTATTTTCTCTTTCTTGTTTTTTTTGTGAAAAGGCGTTTTGACTGCTGAGCAATAATAAAAGACTAAATATTGTATAGCTAATAATTGTTTTCATAACTTATAGATCTTAATTTTGAATTATATTCATATCAAAACGTATGCCAAATATAAAGAATAAAGCGGAAGGAATGACTTGCTTTGTTTGTGAAACAAGTATTACCGATACTTTGTTTATGATTCATTCTCAAGTTCATTTGCCACTTTGTTTAGCTTGTAAAGAAACTAATCAGGAGAAAGATAAAGTGAAGGAATTGTTGGAAGGCTTAGCTGAGGATCTTGGCATTGGATGCATTTAACTTAACTTAACGATAATACAATGAAAACTAAACTACTGCCTTTTCTGCTGCTCTTTATTGTTGGAGCTTTCAGTATTTCTGCTCAAGAGAATGAAGGAAAGAAATTTAAGGATAAGATTTACACCGGAGGAAACCTGGGCTTGACTTTTGGAACCTATACTAACATAATGATTAGTCCTATCATAGGTGCCCGTTTGAACGAAAAAATATATGCCGGACTCGGATTTGAATACCAGTATACGAAGGACAAATCTATAGAGCCAGCTTTGACCTATAATCAATTTGGTGCCCGTTTGTTTTCTCAGTATAATATTATTCCGCAGTTATTTGCTCACCTTGAGTTTGCCGGATATAGTATGGAGAGGTATAATATTCGCTACGAGAAGGAACGAAATTTTGTACCATTTATTTATGTGGGCGGTGGTTATCGACAAATGATATCCCAAAGAAGCTTTGTCTCATTTCGCATTTTGTTTGATGTACTGCAAAATACCAATTCGCCATACAATGCATGGGATCCTATTTATAGCATTGGGTTTGGTGTTGGTATTTAATGTCAAAATATCAGATATAACCATTTATTTTATACATGAGCAAACCCAACCATTCTTTAAGAAGTAGTGGCCATTGGTTGAGAGTGGCTAGTGATGGAATAAAGTATTCACCCGGTTTAAGTTGATTGGTGTGTTGCAAGAAGTGGGAGTAGTAGGGTGTAACTTTAATTCCCGTTTTTTCGAAGCACATTTTTGCTCGCCTCATATGAAAAGCAGAAGTAATTAAAATAACGTCTAGGTTTGAATTAATGCTTGAGAGCACTTGTTTGGTGTGAATGGCATTTTCATTTGTGTTACGAGAGTGTGATTCAACAAATATATCCTTTTCAGGAATGTTGATGGAAACTAAATAATCTTTGAGATAGGTTGCTTCTGGCGTTTCTTCAAACATGATTTCCGCAGAACCACCTGAAAGAATAATCTTGCTACCTGGATTTTGATGATAAATGGGTAAGGCTTGTAATAAACGATCTACCGATTGAAAAAAGAGGATTTTATTTGATTTTGAATTAATGGACGAGTAGCCACCCAAAATGACAATATTTGACGCCTTACTGATCTCTACTTGGGTATTTTCCATGGGACCTTCCCATTTGGTAATTGTCCAGTTAAATAAGGCCGTATTTGAAAAAAGAAGAAAAATAGCGAAAGCAGAAAATCGAAGTACTTTTTTGTAATTCGCTTTTTTCATAAATCGAGAAAGAACTAATAAGAAGAGGCACCATAAAAATGGAGATATTAGAAAGGATAATATTTTAGATAGGAAGAAAAACATTTGTTTTGCTTAAAGTTTGTTAGTTAACCAAGGACTTTTATTTTTGTATAAGAACAAAAGTAAGCATTAAGTCATACTTCAAAAAACCACAGGATATGCATTTTAACCAATTACTTCGTGAACGATACTCGGTACGTGAATTTAAACCCTTGAAAGTGTCAAAAGCTTTATTAGTGGAAGTGCTGGAGGCAGGTCGCATGGCGCCATCGGCAGCTAATAAACAACCATGGAAATTCATTCTTGTTTCCGAAGATGATAACTTAAAGAAATTAAAAAAAGCATATAAAAGAGATTGGTTTAAAGCGGCGCCACAGATAATTGTTATTTGCGGAGATCATGATGCTTCGTGGAAACGCTCGTTCGATGGAAAAGACCATTGTGATATTGATGCGGCTATCGCAATTGACCATATGACTATACGAGCTGCTGAATTAGGTTTGGGTACCTGCTGGGTTTGTCATTTTCAACCTGATTTAATTAAGGAAGCATTAGAATTGCCTGAGGGTATTGAGCCCATTGCTTTGTTACCAATTGGTTACCCGATTGTAAGTAAAGCTCCTTTGAAAAATAGAAAGCAACTTAACGAGGTGGTATTTGAAGAGAAATTTGGTCAACAATTAAAGAAGTAATTTAGAAAGTAATACCTGCTGCCAACGAAACAGCCGAATAATTACTGTAGTGATAGCTCGCCTGTAAACTCAAAAAATAAAGGTTTACTTGAACGCCGGCTTCGTACTCGGCTCCAGAGAAATCGTATTCCATTTTTAGGGGATCACTTATGGTGCTTGTTTCTCCAACTATTCCAGTATAATCACCTAATAAATCGATTGTTGTGTTATGCGAACCATAGCCAGCACTTCCATATAGGTTGAAAGAATGAAATACAAAACCTAACATAAAACGACCTGAGATAACGGAACTATTTACATCAAGGGATTGATTTTTTTGTTGCTCATAACTTACTTCAGAGTTAGCATTGAGCTGGGTGTAAGTTAACATTAAAGAGGTTTCTAAAAATGGATACTTTTGTAGGAATTTGAAATATGGTACCAAGCTATGTTTTACCCCAGCACCCCACAATAAAGTTTTGCCAAGCTGATTGTATTCTATTGGTGGTGTTAATTTTAAGTTTATTTCGGTGCCCCATGGTATTCCAATGGCAAACGAAATCATAGGCAATTGTAGCGAAGAGATATCTTCACCATTGGGAACGTCATTGTCCTGCCCTAAATATGATAGAGTTGGTAATTCTTGACCGGTTAAAAATCGATGCACAGCAGTTGGGGCTCTATAAACTTCTGGGTTATTTAGGCTGATATCAGTTAGTTTGCCTGATTCAATCATTGAATTTAAATCCGTTATTTGATCGGCTGATTTTGAATAACTCTGATTATGGACATATCTTAAAGTAAATCTGCCTGTGCGCAAAACACTTGGAGAACTATTCCAACCTCCATTTAAGTTGGCATCAATCATTCCAGCATAGGGATGTAAGTATGTTTTCGATAAAACCTGGGCATTTTGAACACCATAGTTTAGATAATCAACAATATTCTTTTGAGCAAAGCTTAAGTTGCTAATTAATAGCATTATCGATAGGGTAGTGTATGGTTTGTTTAATAATCTCATGGAGTAGATTTTAAAAGTGCTTTTGCTTCGGATGTTGAGATGCGTTGACTGCCATGGTAGGCAACCACGTAGCCCTTAATTTTTTCATCCTTCATACAGGAATAGGCTTTTTGGTATTCATTGAATTTACCAACAGAATATCTGTACCAACCATCGCCTTTATTTTCTATGGTTTTGCGATTTCCCTTGTATATAGTTGACAATTGCACATTGGTGGCAGGCTTGCGATCAGCCATGATTTGAATTGTAAAATATACTTCTGGACCAGTAGTTTCTGCAATTGTTTCTTTAGGAGGTGGAACTTTCTTTTCTTCAAGTACCACGACGGTGTCTTTTTTGATAGGAAGATCAATTTCTGGTTTACTTATTTCTTCCACTGCAGCAACAGTAACAACTGCTTCACTTACCGGTGAAGTAGTGCTTACTTGTGTTTCGATAGGTTTGCTAACCAATGTTTCGGTAAACTGATTCTTACATAATTGGTTGTATAAATCACTTTGAATGCTTTGATGTAAATCGATTGATAATACCGCATATTTAAGGGCATCATTCACCTGCCGTGTATCACGAGATTGTTTGAAGTATTTGTGTGCTTTTTTCGAGTTTGCTTTGTTGTCATGCAGTAGTTTATCTATGTCTAAATCATGCTTATTTTCAAACTCATTATTGTTAATGTGCTTTAAGTAGACATCCGATTTTTTTGACATACCCACATAATACACACGTAAAGCTCTTAGGCTGTTTGTTCGTTTATTTTTATCTGAATTAGAAAGCTTAGTACTTGTCCCTTCTGAGTTTTTATAAACATGAATTAAGGAATCTAATTGCACATCCATGTTTAAACCTTGATTTAACAAGGCATCGCCTTTTTGTAATTGGCCGATCTCTTTAGCAGAAAATAATTGCTCCAGTGTGTCTTGCTTAGTTTGCGCACTAACATTAACAGCCACAGAAAGCATGATCACAGCAATACAATATTGCAATGTTAAATTCGATTTCAAGATGTTTGGTTTTTGTGTTTTATGTTCTGCTAGTATAGCAGGTTTACCCTATTAAAGGTAAAAAGACTTTAAGCATATTGCAAGTTATGAAGCTTACAATATGCTTTATGTGGTTTTTATCTGAAGTTGATACCTATTCCTCCAGTGATAACAGAATATTCACCAACAGAATAATCGGCATGAAGTGAAAAGATGGCCAAACGTAAACGCATGCCCACATTAAAATCAAAAGCACCTGTTGTATAGGCTAAAGATATCGGATTTGCACTAGCCTCTGGTTCATTCGGTACATCAAAATCACCTACTACATCAAAATTACTTTTAGTATTCCCGTATCCCATTCCTGTATAAAAGGAAACAACGGGAAGGTTGGCGCCAATTAATAAACGACCGGTATATGCGTTGGCCGACGTTTCAAGATTTCCTGCTCCAATATCACCTCCATCTACACCAAGGCTTGATTCAAAATGGGTGTAAGCACCCAATACTGATAATTGAAGAAATGGTAAACGCTTAACAAAAGGGATATAGTCTTTAAGTGAGTGTTTTAAACCCAATCCCCACATGTAAGCTTTACCAAAATCGCCATATTCAACACGTGGCATAAAGCGTCCCATTACTTCAGTATGATATGGTAAACCAACCGCCGCTTGTAACATGGGACTTACAAAAGTATTAGCTCCTGCACCTTTTAAGGTTGCAATTTCAGTGTTCGGGAATTCTTGTAATGCAAACCTGGTTTGCTGATCCTTACTACCTGCCATAGTTGGAGCAGTGGAGCCATCCATTGATTCTAATGACTTTAAATTGCTGGGTACTTGAAAGCTTTTTTTGCTATCAGGGGCTTTGGTATAACTTGCCGTTAAGGTTAAATCAAAACCACCAATCTTATGCACCTTAGCACTATTGTACCAACCACTATTTAAATTAACACCTAACATTTCACCATATGGGCGAAGGTATTCGTTGGCAATTAGGTTAGCATCGTGGGTACCACCCTTCAGTATATCTATTATCTGATCTTGAGCTTGAAGGCTACTGCCTGTAATCAAGATGATTGAGAAAATGTAAATTAGTTTCTTCTTCATGACAAGGATGTTTATTGTGCGTGTATTATTGTTTTAGCAATTCCATGGCTTCTCTTACTGAGATGCGTTCTTCCTTATTGTAGGCTACTATAAAACCTTTTATACTTTCATCTTTCATTGTATTTCTCGCAGTTTCTACATCAGTGAACTTACCTATTGAATAGCGATACCATCCATCGCCAATCATTTCAATAACTTCCATGTTTCCAGCATAAGCCTGTTTTAGTTTTTCAGAAGAAGCTTGTTGTTTATCTGCCAAAAATTGTATGCTCAAGAAAACTTGTGATTCAACAATAGGTTTCGTAATCACTTCTTCTTGAATAATTTCGGGGCTTGCTTCTTCTTCTTCGATAGGTACTTGGCTAGTTTCTGTTTCTTCTGTTGGTGTGGTAATAATAGCTGCTGCACCAACACCTGCACCCGCAACAACCAAGGCTGCATTTGGATCTACTACATTAGGAGTTGTTAAGTCTGGATTTGCTTCCAGCTCCAAATTTTCAGCTACAGGTGATTGATTTACAGGTTCCGGCTCGTGACTAATGCTATCCTGTACAAGCGCCTCATTACTAGCTACGGGTTCTTCTTCGATTACTTCTTCAACAATGGCAACCGTAGTTCCAGCTGCTAATATTTTTAATAAACTTGATTCTTGAATCTCAATCGCTTTGTTTTGATTTTCCTGAGCCAGTTCTACCAATTCAACCATTTCGTCAGGCGATGACAAACGTTCTGCCTTATTATATTGTTTCTGGGCTTTTTTCTGTAGTTGCTTCACTTCATCTCTAACTTTTTCGGCCTCGGAGTTACCAGCTTTTTCAAGGCCTTTTAAGCGTCCATCGAGTGTTTTTATGTGTTTGTTGTAGCCGTCTTCAAAATAAACAGCTGCCTTCATTTTATTTTCAGCAATCTTCTTATTGAGTTTGTTTATCTTTTTAGTTTTAATGCGGCCATCTGCATTTTTCAAGGCTTCAACTTCCTTTTCATATTCCTCAGATTCAAGAAGTATACTATTGCCTTTTTTTATGAGCTTTTGCGACGATTCGATTTTTTTATTTTCTTTTTCATCGAGCTGAGCACTTAGTTTATTGCTTTGCGCAATGCTAGTTAATGGCAAAATGAATAAGCAGATTAAAATAAAATATAATGGAAGTTTGCTAAAATTTTTCATCGAATATGTTAATTGTAATCGTTTTAATTATAAAGACTAGGTGTAATTTAAGCCTAATTTATAGGTTTTAACGAACGTTATGGTAAAAGGTTTGTTGTATGAGTATTATTTTTACTGGGATAAGCTGCTTATTTTTGTTGACGAATAGGAAAAAAAGAAATATATCATGATAAATCCATTATTAGAAACATTTAATACAACACATCAAGTTCCTCCATTTAACGAAATTAAAGAGGAACATTATTTACCGGCTTTTAAGCAATTGATTAAGGATGCCAAGCATGGTATTGAAGATATTGCAAATTCAAATGAGCAGGAAAGCTTCGAGAACACGATTGAAGCTATGGAAATGGTTGGTAAGCAACTTAATGTTGTGAGTCATGTGTTTTTTAATTTGAACCATGCCGAAACGAATGAAGAGATTCAAGGCATCGCACGCGAGGTTTCACCTTTACTAACCGAATATTCTAATGATATTTGGCTTAATCCAAAATTGTTTGCCCGTGTTAAAGCTGTCAATGATCATTTTGATGAGGGGGCTTATTCGAAAGAACAAATAAAACTACTGCAAGATACCTATAAGGCCTTTGTGCGAAAAGGTGCTTTGTTGAAGGGAGATGCTCAAGTTCGATATAGAGAGATAACCAATAAGTTGGCTAAATTAAGTTTGAAGTTTGGCGAGAATTTATTGGCTGAAACTAACGATTATAACTTGCATATTATCGATGAAGCTCAATTAAGTGGATTGCCGCAAGGATTAAAAGATGCGGCAGCGGAAGTAGCTAAAGGAATGGATAAAGAAGGTTGGGTTTTTACTTTGCAGTTTCCGAGTTATGTACCATTTATGAAATATGCCTCAGATAGAACATTGCGTAAAGAAATGTTTATGGCCTACTCAAACAGAGGCAATAATGCGAATAAACACGATAACAATGACATCATCAAACAATTAGTTTCGTTACGCTACGAGAAAGCGCAATTATTGGGTTATAATACGCATGCTGATTATGTACTTGAAGAACATATGGCGGTTGATCCTAAAACAGTCAATGCCTTTTTAAATGAATTACTGGAGGCTTCAATTGGATTTGGAAGGAGCGATGTTAAGGCGGTGGAAGAGTTTGCCCAATCCTTAGGTTTTGAAGGCCCACTGCAACGATGGGATTATCCGTACTATAGCGAGCAATTAAAAGCTGACAAGTATGGGTTGGACGATGAAGCAACTCGTCCTTATTTTGAATTGGAAAAAGTTGAAACAGGAATTTTTAGTTTGGCAACTGGTTTATATGGCTTAAGTTTTAAGCCCAATAATTCAGCACCTGTGTACCACGATGAAGTTAGGGTATATGATGTTTATGATGGTGATGGGCAGTTTCTAAGTGTTTTTTACGTGGATTATTTTCCCAGAAATACAAAACAAGGCGGAGCCTGGATGACTTCTTTCAGAGAGCAATATAAAACATCAAAAGAAGATGTGCGACCTCATGTTTCTATCGTTTGCAACTTTACTCGACCAGTTGGTGATAAACCTTCGTTGTTGACCTTTAACGAGGTAAAGACTTTCTTGCATGAGTTTGGTCATGCACTGCATGGCATGCTAAGTAAGGTAAGTTACGAAAGTCTTTCCGGCACTAATGTTTATCGCGATTTTGTGGAATTGCCCTCACAAATAATGGAAAATTGGGCAACGCAAAAGCAATGGTTGCAAGATGTTGGCGTACATTATAAGACGGGGGAACTTATACCGGATGAAATGATTAATAGCATTATCGAGAGTGATAATTACCAAAGTGGTTATGCTACTGTACGTCAATTGAGTTTTGGTTTAAATGACATGGCATGGCACTCGCTTGATAAAACATTTAATGGTGAAGTATGCGATTTCGAAAAGCAAGCAATGTCTGCCACAGAACTATTCCCCGAAGTTGAAGGAACGGTTTTTTCAACTGGTTTCTCACATATTTTTGATGGTGGTTATGCAGCTGGATATTATGGCTACAAATGGGCAGAAGTGTTAGATGCTGATGCTTTTGATTCATTTTTGGGAAAAGGTATCTACGATAAAGAAACCGCTAAGCGTTTTCGAGAGAGTATACTAGAAAAAGGGGGGACGGAACACCCGATGGAATTGTACAAACGATTTAAAGGGCAAGAACCTTCTATAGAACCTCTTTTAAAACGAAGTGGACTGAAGAAGTAAATGATTAAGAAAATCTAAGTAAATTGTGCTAAAGTAAAATGTGTAAAGTTTAAATCAATTTATGATGTCAGCATTAAACGAACTAGGGTATAATAACGAATTAGAAAGATATCGAATTGAGCATGAGCTAAGTTCGTTTGATGTTGGTCGGGTTATATCTGAGCACAAGGAACGATACACTGTTCAGGGAGAAAACAATGAATTTGATGCTGAGTTAATTGGTAATCTACGATTTACGGCCAGTAGTCGGAATGATTTCCCGGCTGTTGGCGATTGGGTTGCTTTTTCCGAGTTTGACGAGGGTAAAGCACTCATTCATGCCATTTATGAGCGACATTCAATTATTGAGCGACAAGCTGTTGGTAAAACGGGTGAAGTACAAATAATAGCTAGCAATATTGATTTCGGAATGATTGTGCAGGCGGTTGATAGAGATTTTAATTTAAACCGCTTGGAGAGGTATTTGACCATTTGTAATGCATCAAGAGTGACTCCTCTTATAGTATTAAGTAAAATAGATTTAATTGATACTGATGATTTGGAAAATATACTCATGCAGATTACTCAGCGCATAAAAGATGTAGAGCTTGTTTGTGTAAGTAATCAGCTTGATGGTTACGAGCCATTGCGTAAAATAGTTAAAAGCGGCAGAACATACTGCTTATTGGGTTCGTCAGGGGTTGGGAAATCTACACTTTTAAATGGACTCTCGGGTAAAGAAGAAATGAAAACTTCTGAAATAAGCACAAGTGTTAATAAAGGACGTCATACTACCACCCATCGTGAATTAATAGTATTAGAAGGTGGAGGAATACTGATTGATAATCCGGGCATGCGTGAAGTGGGTATAACCGATTTAGGCGATGGACTGGAAACCACTTTTGAATCAATACTGTCGTATGCTAAAGATTGTCGTTATAAGGATTGCACCCACATGCACGAAAGTGGCTGTGCAATAATCGAAGCCGTTGACAATGGCGATATTGATGAATCTGCTTACAATAATTATCGTAAGATGGAAAAAGAACGCATGCATTTTGAATCAGATGCTCAGGATCGTAAAAAGAAGGACAAAGATCTGGGTAAGTTAATTAAGCAGGTGAAGAAGCAAAGGAAGAATAATAAGTACTAGCTCAATAATGTGATTTTTGAAAATAAATAGATATATTTGTGAACATTGGCTAAAACGATTTAGCACGATTTAAGCACATCTTTTTACTTCGCTTTAAATATGAAGAAAGCATCTATCAAGGACATTGCAAAGCATTTAAACGTTTCGGTACCGACGGTTTCACTGGTAATGAACGGTAGAGGAGACGAAAAACGTATAAGTAAAGAAACTCAAGAAAGAATTCTGAAATACGCACAGGAACAAAATTATAAGCCTAATATCTTTGCCAAAGGATTAAAGAAGGGGCGTAGTGAAATGCTCGGCGTTATAATCCCTAATATATCCGATGTGTTTTATGCGAGAATTGTAAGCAGAATTGAAAAGGATGCTGCTAAGCATGGCTATACTGTAATATTTAGTAGCTCACAAGAAAGTGGTAAAAAGGAAAGCGAACTGATTAGATCAATGTTTGATCGTCAGGTTGAAGGCTTAATTATAGCTTCATCACAAAAAAATGCAGATGATATATTGGCGCTAAAAAAGATTAATTTCCCTTTTGTTTTAGTGGATAGGCATTATCCGGATATTGAGACGGATTATGTTATTGTTGATAATATTGGTGGCGTTAAAAGTGCAGTTAATCACCTTGTAAAGTGTGGTGCACAGCGTATTGGATTTATTTCCTTGAAACCAGAGTTGGATGCGATTAAAAATCGTTTTTTAGGTTATCAACAGGGACTGGAAGATAATGAAATGGAATATATTTCTGAGTATGTACAGGAACTGAAGAGTGATACATTTGAAGAAGAAATGTCAGACGCCTTGGATTGTTTATTGCAAAAGCATACTGCCGTAGATGCTATTATATTCTCCACTCACTATTTGACTACCTGCGGCATCAGAGAACTACGAAGCCGTAACCTTATTATTCCGAATGATATTAAGATTGTAAGTTTCGATCAATTTAAGGCATTTGACTTATTAGAACCACCAATTACTGTTGTTACTCAACCGGTGTTAGATATGGGGGATAGAGCAGTTGATATCTTATTAGAAAAATTACGCCTCAAGGATAAAGTAACGCGACAGGAAGTTTTAAATACTGGTTTCATTGTTAGAAAATCATGTGGTGAAATTAAGTAGAATTGGATCTTAAGAGTATTATTTTATCACTCAAATAAAGTCAAGTTTTATCCAATATCGCTTAAAGACAATAAATCACCGTTTCCGAACCATTTATTTATTAATGTTAGTTAGTGAAGGGTGTTTTTTGTCTCTTTTGCCAAAACGATTTGGCGAAAATAGAGCGATTGTAATAGTTTGAAAATGAGAATAAAGTGATTGGGTATTTTTTTATGACGTGAAAAGGTAATAAATGACGGGTTTAGCGTAATCAATAAATTTGTTAATCGTTTTAGTGCACTCTAATTTTGCTTTCACATAATTTACAAATCACAAACACAAATTAACACTTAATTATTTTTCACAAATCACGCTAGTCATGAATTAATAAGTCTACTAACCAAAACAAGATGCAATACCATGTAAATGGTTACTGACTTAATCGAAATGAATTATTTATGAAAAAATCTAAATGGAGATGAAAACTATGATGAAAAATTTAGTTAGTCTTTTTTTACTTGTTTTACTGGTATCGGCAACATCATTTGCCCAACATACTGTAACAGGTACTGTAATTGATGAGACCGGCGAACCTATCCCCGGAGCTAATGTAATTGAGAAAGAGAATGTAACCAATGGAACTATTACCGACATTGACGGTAATTACACTTTGGTGGTTCAAAGCACTGAAGCTATTGTATCTTATTCATTTATTGGATTTGAGACAGTAGAAGAAGCCGTTGGTGGACGAACTGAAATTAATGTTACTTTAACTTCAGATGTTGAAGGACTTGACGAAGTAATTGTGACTGCCTTAGGTATTAAGCGTGAGAAGAAAGCGCTTGGTTATGCCGTGCAAGATGTTAAATCGGAGCAATTGACGCAAACTGGTAGTCCTGACCTTATTAATTCACTTGAAGGTAAAGTTGCCGGTGTGAATATTAATCAATCTGGTGGTGGTGTCGGAGGTACTTCACGTATCGATATTCGCGGTTCCAGTTCATTAATTGGAAATGACCAACCTATATGGGTGGTTGATGGTGTTCCTTTTGATAATGGTGGTGACAGAGATGGAACTGTTTGGGGGGGAACCTCACGCTCAGGTGGAGCATTTGATTTAAATCCTGATGATATCGAAACAATATCTATTTTGAAAGGCCCTAATGCCGCGGCCCTTTACGGTGAACGTGGTGGTAATGGTGTTATTTTAGTAACCACTAAAAAAGGTTCAAGAAATAAAGGATTAGGTATTTCATATTCTGGCGTATTTACTGCTTCTGAAGCGGCTTATATGTTGGATCTGCAAGATCGTTATGGTCAAGGTAACGACGGAGCTTACGATAACCAGGCAACTGGTTCTTGGGGGCCAGAGATGAATGGTCAAGACCTCGAATCGTGGACAGGTGAAACCATACCTTATACAGCGCAGAAAGATCGTTTAAAAGATTTTACAAGAACCGGAACTACGCAAAAGCACACATTAGCTTTTACTGGAGGTAATGATGATGGAACATACCGTGTCTCTATTGGTAAAGATATTATCAATGGTATTTATGAAGGACATGAAGTTGAAAAAACATCATTTGATGTAAGAGCTGATTACGATATTAACCCTTGGTTAAATGTGGATACTAAGATTTCGTTTTTTAATACAACAGGTAATAATCGTCCTGAAATAGGAAACTATTCTTACGTATCTTATTTTAACTCAATGCCTATGAATATTCGTAATGAGGATTTAGCGCCTGGATACGATATAATTGGTGGAAAGCATGTTGAGAAGCTGTACACGACCGCTAATGCAAATTACCGTAACCCATATTTCTTGCAAGCTCAAACAGTTAATAACGATGAGAAAAATAGAACTTTTGGTTATGTAGCTGCAAATCTAAAACTTGCTCCTGGCTTAACAGGTAAACTGAAATATGGTATGGATTTTTACCAAATGTCTACCGTGGAGGGTTACCTATATGGTGATAATGTTGATGCTAATCGACCAAATTATAATCCAGCGCAGCAGAAGTTTAAAGAAGAGAATACAGAGTTTTTGTTATCTTATAATAAAGCCATTAATGATGATTTTACTATAGGATTGAATGTTGGTGGAAATAATAGATATTCGCATCGAGCTACACTTTCAGCGAGTTCTGGAAAATTGACTTCAGAAGGAGACTTCTTTCTAGGTGCAGGTTCTAATATCAATGCAAATGAACGCTTTGAAGAATTAGAGGTACGTTCGATTTATGGATTTGGACAAGTAGCCTACAAGAATTATTTATTCTTCGATTTTACGGGGCGTAAGGATTGGTCTTCAACTTTAACGTCTAATCATACAGATTTTAATAACGGTTATTTTTACCCATCATTTAGTTTAAGTGGAATCATATCAGATATGATTGAGATGCCACAGTGGATAACATTGGCAAAGATTAGAGGATCGTGGGCGAGAGTTGGAAAAGCAACTGAACCATATTTTACAGCTCAAAACTATTCTATTAGTAATTGGAATTATGATTTATCTGTAGGAAATGTACCTGATTATAATGTTGATTCAAATTTGGAATCAGAACTATCAACATCTACTGAGATAGGTGCAGATTTGAGATTCTTTCAAAATCGTTTAGGGCTTGATTTTACTTACTATTATGAAGCTACTGAAAACCAAATTGGTTATGTGAAAGCTGTTGAGGAACACGGTTCTAGTCAAACTTTAACAAATATTGGTAAAATTTTAAACGAAGGTATTGAAGTAACCTTATCAACGGTGCCATTTAAAAACAACGATTGGCGAATTGGCCTAGACTTTAATTTTGCCATGAACGAAGGAACTTTAGTCAAACTTAAGGAAGGTATTCCTAGATATGATTTTGGATCAAGTGTAGTAGCCTACGAAGGTGGGAAATTAGGAGATATACTTGGTAGTGTTTATAATCGAAATGAAGAAGGACAGCTTATCGTAGATGAGAATGGATTAATGACTATAAATACTGACGATAACATTGTTATAGGTAATATTCAAGCTGACTGGACCGGAGCTATTAATTTAAGTGTTGATTATAAAGGATTATTCTTAACTTCTTTAATTTCAGTTCAGGAAGGTGGCGATATTGTATCTTCGTCTGAGCGCAGCGCAACATCGGCTGGTACTGCAGCACAAACAACAGAAAATAATCGTATTTCTTTCTTTGTAGATGGTGTAACCGAAGATGGAGGAATAAATACAACCATGATTTCTGCTGAAGAGTATTGGAGGCAAGTTTCAAAAGTGGACGAGGAGTTTGTTTACGATGCATCTCACATGAAGCTTAGGGAATTGGCTATTGGATATAATTTGCCTAAATCCTTACTTGCAAAGATACCAAGTAACCCTGTACAATCAGTTCGTCTCTCATTTGTGGGAAGAAACCTTTGGTATTTCTATAAAAATACACCAGGAACCGTACCTGACGCAAGTGCGTATAGCACCAATTACGCGGCTCAGGCTTATGACTTTTCACCTGTTCCTTCTACTCGAACATATGGTTTCTCGCTTAATGTTGGTTTTTAATTGAAAAAAGAAATTTATTATGAAAAAATATAATGTAATACTATTTGTAATAGGACTTTTAGTCTTAAACATTAGTTGTTCAGATGACTTTGGCGATATGAATACGCCTTCTGATTCGGTAACAAAGGTGGAGCCTAAATTCTTTTTTAATGCAATGCAACAAGAAGTTTCGCAGAATTATCAGCGTAATGTAAACTTGTTTTCTGATTTGTACTCTCAATATTGGGCGAATACGGTATCTGGTTTTCCATCTTCTCGTTACGAGTATGTTGATGGTTGGATCGGTAATCAATGGCGCGAGCATTATACTCGTAATGTTAAACGAGCAGTAGCCATGGATGATATGGTTGGGGCAGATCCAAACTATGTGGATGCGATTGCTATTAAGAACATTTGGATGTGTTATGCATGGTCGAGAATGACTGATATGTATGGTGACATTACTTACTTTGGAGCGAGTACTGGCGAAGATGTTCCTTACAATACTCAGAAAGATATTTACTACGATTTATTCAAAACATTAGATGAGTCAGTAAATGCGATTACTGGTAGTGCTGAGCAATATGTATATGGTGAAGATTATGATTTAGTGTTTAAAAGTGATATCGTAAAATGGCAAAAGTTTGCTAACTCTTTGCGTTTACGTTTAGCTATGCGTATCTCAAATGTTGATCCTGCTAAAGCAGAAGCTGAAGCTAAAGCTGCTGTTAATGGACCCAATGGTTTGATGAGTAGTAATGATGATGTAGCCAAAGTGCCATTATGGAGTAAAGGATGGTTTGATTACTTAAATCAAATGGCCTGGAATTGGAATAACATTAGAATGTCTAAAACCTTTTCTAATTATTTATATAACCAGTCAAGTGTTGGTGAAGACCCACGCGCACCAATTTGGTTTGCTTATCAGGTGGATGGTGAGCCTAAAACAAAAGAAGAAGCAGGTTTCCCAATTTATGATGGTATCGAGAACGGTTACAATTTGGTTCCGAGTAATTCGGACGAAGAATTTGCCACAATTAACCTTGAAGGTGGTTATATCGATTTTGTTGGAAATGGAGCCGAGGATGGTATGTATGTGCCAGTAATGTTTTATTCTGAGGTATTGTTTCTGCAGTCAGAAGCTGCCATGCGAGGGTGGATAGCAGGCGATGCTAATGCTTTATATTTACAAGGAGTTGAAGCTTCGATGGCATATGTTGGTGTTGATGCATCTGCTGCTACTGATTACGTAGCTGGCTTACCAAGTCTTACTGGTGTTGATGAAAGCTCATTAAAACAGATAATTACTCAAAAATGGTTAGCTAATTTCCCAAATGGGGTTGAAGCTTGGTCTGATTTCAGAAGAACAGATTATCCGGACATTACTTTACCAAAAGACGGAGTTAGTGGAAGTTCTTCCGTTGCCTCAGGTAAGTGGGTGAAAAGAATTCGTTATTCTGATGCCGCTCATTTATTAAACGAAAAAAATATGCCTGCTGATTTGAATACCATCGAAAAAGATAGAATGGATATTAAAGTGTGGTGGGATACTGCCGATACCAGCACTAAAGGAAGCAATGGTTTAATGGATAGTAATTTGTAATAATATTAACAGATGATAGTATTCCAAACCTAGGTTTGGAATACTTCATTTAAATTTTGTAATATGAAAACACGTTTTAATATAAAATTTTTGTCTTACCTGACTGCTTTCATAATGGTATTTGCCATTTCGGCTTGTGAGGATGATAAACAATTAGGCGGTTTTGATGCACAATCGCTTGATGCGCTAATTCTGGAGGCTAATAACCTGCTTGAAACTACAGAGGAAGGTGTTGAATTAGGATTGCAACAGCCTGGATCTAAAGATGAATTAAGAGAAGTTTTAACATGGGTGGATTGGCAGATTGCTAATGCTGAATCCGACCAAGATATAGCTGATGCTGTAGTCAGACTGCGAACTTACATTGATAAATATAAAGCAAATGTTGTACAACTTGCTATACCGCTTTTTAATAATACATCCGGTTCGTGGATTGAAATTTCTGAAAATATAAAACCTTTATTGGCTGACAATTTTACAATAGAAATTGAGTCGTATTTTACTGGTTCAGGATGGATTGAAACAATGTTCTCAGCAGGAGAAGGTGACTCAGGTGGTGCTTGGGGATTTAATCTACGTATTTTTGGTGATAGACTTGATTTAGTAATTGGAGATGGAGGCTGGAGTGAGTCTTATGTTACAGGTGGGAATGGTATTAAAGTTGGTGACTGGGTGCATTATGCTGTTACTAAAAGCGGTTCTGTTTGGAAAGTATACATGAATGGAGTTGAAGTTATCTCGGAAACAGATTTTCCAGCTCAAACAAGCTTTAATGCAGACGTGCCATTTACTTTGGGAGAAACTCCTTTCTGGCCTGGCCGTGCATGGAACGGAATGTTACGTGATTTCCGTGTTTGGAGTGAGGTGAGAACTGCTGAGCAACTTATTGCTAATAAAGATGAAAGTCTTGACGGTAGTGAAGCTGGGTTGGAATTAATCTTCCCACTTAATGCAGATTTAGGAACCAATTTTACTGACTTAACTGGTGACTATACTGCAAAAATTGTAGGTAATGGTATCACATGGGCAGAAGGTGGTATTCCTCCTGTGATTGAGTTGGACTATACAGGTTTAAATAGTGCAATAGTTTCCGCAACTGAACTACAAGGGACTGTTGTAGAAGGAACTAACGATGGCGATTATCCTATTGGAACAAAAGAGTATTTACAAAGTTTGATTGATAGTGGTAATGATGTAGTTGCTGATGCTAAAAAGCAAGATGAACTTGATGGTGCAGCTAATAGCTTAAAAGCTAAAATTAAAGCTGTAAACAAATTTCTTGTTGCCGATGCAAATGGTGTTTTAATTGATCGTGATAATGCAGATGCTGTCGGTTTCCGAATTACACCAAATTATACGCCGCAAGGTGACTATACCGTAGAGTTTAATGTAAAAGTGAAATCCTTATTAGGATATGGAACAGGTGAGTTCTTTAATAATGGAAACTATGGTGTATGGGTTTATGGTTATTCAGAATTAACAGAGGAGAATGTACTTAAATCAGGAGGATTATGGAACTTTACAAATGCTGGAAGTGGCTGGCAAGGGCCTAAAACCGATCCACTTGTTATGCGTACAGGAGAGTGGCAGCATGTGGCACTTGTTCATGATAATACAGCACGTACAACTAAGATTTTTGTTGACGGTGAAGAAAAAGCTTCATTTGAGGATATTGGCGCACCAGTAGAATCAGGTTGGGGCGAAATGTGGCTCGGTAATGGCTGGGGCAAGATGGACGGATACATGAAAGATTTCCGTTTATGGGATGTTGCCCGTGATGCTGCTGATTTGGATGCTGAAATTGATGGTACAGAATCAGGGCTTAATGTTTATTTCCCACTTGACCGTGTAAAAGGCGTAATGTTTAATGATGTTACAGGTAATTACCAAGGTGAAATGAGAGGAATTGATTGGGAAACAGTAGAGTAGTGAAATAGTGTGAGTGAAAAAGTGCTTTGGGTATAAGCCCAAAGCACTTTTTTTAGTTTAACCAACCTAATAAATGAAAACATGCCCGTACCGTGCATGTTCATAATACCTAATACTAATGAAATTAAAAAAGATAAGTTTTCTTTTGGCATTTGTACTGAGTGCACTAATTATTCTGTTTTTGGCTTTGGCTTGTGATGATAGTAACCCTGAAGAATTAATACTTGAGACAACTTCAATAGAATCTTTAATTACTGAGGCAGATGCATTAGTTAAGAATAGTGTAGAAGGTATGCAGCCTGGATTATATATGCCTGGATCTATTGATGAATTAGAAAAAGAATTAAACCTTGCAAAATCTGTTGTTGAAGCATATAAGTCGCAGGAATCCATTGCTGATGCCGCAGATAAGTTAAAAGAAGCTATTGATACTTTTAAAACTAAAGTATTAAGAGCTGCAATACCCTATATTAAACAAAAGGCCGGCTCGTACATTAAAATATCAGATGAAATAAAATATACTACAAGAACAAAATTTACCATGGAGACAGATTATTACTTCATGGATCTAAATCCCATTGGTTACAGTAATACAATATTTTCATGTGCTCAGATGGAACCTGATAGCGGTTTTGATATTCGAACTTTTGCTGATGGTCATGTAGAGATAGTAATTGGAAACGGTGATTGGACAGATGCTAAATCCGAACCAGGTGTTATTAAGGTTGGGGAGTGGATGAATTTTGCATTTACAAGCACAGGACAAAGCCATAAGTTTTATGTTAATGGTGTGGAAGTTATTTCTCTTGATGCAAAACACTTACCGGCGAATGATGCAGCTGTTGTGATTGGAAATGGATATGTTTTTAACGATCGTGTTGTGAATGCGATGGTTAAAGATGTCAGAGTTTGGAATACTGTTCGCACTCAAGCAGAGATTAGTGAGAATATGGATAATGAATTGAATGGTAAAGAATCTGGACTAAAAGCCTATTTTCCATTAAGTGTTGACCTGGGTACTGAGTTTTATGATTTAACCAATAGTTTTAAAGCTAACTTAGTTGGTAGCATTGAGTTGATATATGATGGCGGTATGCCAGAGATTATTTTAAATTATTCAAAATTGGAAGCGGCTATCACGGCTGCTGAAGAATTAAAAAATACAATTGTTGAGGGTAGTGCCGATGGAGAATATCCTGCTGGAACCAAGGATTTTATCCAAAAACTAATAGATGGTGGGGAGTCAGCGAAGAATGATGCTAAATGGCAAAAGGATGTTGATAAAGAGACCAATAATATTGTAGATGCTTTAGAAATAGTAAAAGGAATTAATATTGCTCCTACTTTGCCTTCTACAGGAAAATACTCGGCTGTATTTGGTGGAGGAAGTTTTTATTCAGGTGGTGATGCAGCCATATTGGATATGAAGAACTCTGGTTTTACAACGGCTATACTTTGGACTGTGCATATTGGAGAAGATGCAAGCATGGTATTTAATGATAAAGGAGTAATTGATCAAAATGGGAATTACATTGGAGATCCTGAATGGGGAACGCGCTTGGCCACACTTCTGGAAGCGCCGACTACTGTTGATCGAATTGAGCTAGGGATTGGAGCTTGGGGAGCTAAATCTTGGGAAAATATTAAGAAGTTGATTGATGCAGATGGTACCGGTTCGGATACTAAATTATATAAGGCGATAAAGAAACTTGTTGATGTTACTGGCGCAACTGCTATTAATTACGATGATGAGTTGACTTATGATGTTGAATCAACGGTAGCATTTAGTTTGATGCTTGCTGATATGGGGCTGAAGGTAAGTTTATGTCCATATACACAAACATCATATTGGCAATCGGTTTACCAACAAGTGGAAGCCGAAAAACCTGGAACAATCGATAGAGTATATTTACAATGTTATGCTGGGGGAGCTAGTAACTCACCTTCTGGTTGGAATCAATATTTTGGCGATTTAAAAGTGTCAATGGGATTGTGGTGTAGACATGGAAGTTCGTGCAACGAAGGCGACTCACCATCGCAAATTCAAAATAAAATTAGTGCAAATAAAGATAATATTGACGGCGGATTTATTTGGCTTTACGATGATATCAGAGCATGTTCTAATAATGCTAAAACCCAGGAATATGCTACTGCTATAAATACAGAACTGTAATAGTTTGTTTCATTGATTTGGAGTATGTAGACTTTTAGGCCGATAGGCGATATTGTTTATCGGCTTAAAAAGTCTCTTTTGTATTAAAAAATTGAAAAAGATGTTAGCACTAGACTTAAGTGATTCAATTACAATAAAAATTAGGTATATTTACGCCGTTGAAATTAAGATGTAATGAATTGAATATGGGCGAAAGCCTTTTTTTTGAAAAGTTTGCTAAAACGTTTTAGCAAAAATTCAAAAGGCGATTAAAAGCTTGTGATTAATCAGAATATTAATAATTAAATATATAATATGAAGAAATTAACTCTATTAATGCTACTTGCTTTTCTATTGCAGATAAAATTAGTTGCTGCAGAAAGAAGTATGCTATTTTCATACCCGACACCTTATGAATATGAGTTGGTGGATGGATCGTATAAAGTACTATCCATTGTGAAAAAGGAAAATTGGATTAAAGGTTCTAAACTGACATTTAAAGGGGAGCTTATTGAGGTTAGAGAGTTAAAGAATGGAGATGTCGAATTGTGGTTGCCATTAATAGGTCAGCCCGACGTGATTTCTATTTCAAATAAAGTTAATGGAAAGAGGACAGTTACAAAACAGCTTTTTGAGCCGCTTATTCCAAGTGATTGGGATTATTTTGGGGAAGGAATGATTCATGTAATTGTTTCATCTCATCAAGATATTGCATGGATGAATTCGCCGGACAGTTGCCGTGAAGAACGTGTTGAGAAAATTGTAATACCTGCCTTGGACTTAATGGAAGAATCGCCAGAGTTTAAGTTCGAAATGGAACAGTCATTAAATTTGATGGAAGCTCTTGAGGATTCACCAGAAAATAGACAACGTTTAATCGACACCTATAAAACGGGTAATTTTGAATGGGGAGCAACATTTACCCAGCCATACGAAGGTTTAGAGTCTGGTGAACAATTGGTACGCCAATCCTATCTGGGGCGACGATGGATTAAGAAAACGCTTCCAGGAATGGATGCACACGTAGCTTACAATATCGATGTACCTGGACGATCAATTCAGGTCCCTCAGTTATTTAAGAAATCAGGAATAGACTATTTATTCGTATCACGAATGAAGGAAGGGTTTTACAATTGGTACAGCCCCGATGGATCAAGTATTTTCACATACAGTCCTGGTAATTATGGATGGTATCATTATCATCACAAGGTGCTTGATGAAGATGCCATTACTGCTATTCATGAAATGCATAAAATCTTAAAAAGCTGGAATGCCTATTACCGTGAAAGAAATATTCCGCCACATTACGGTGCTGTTATTAGTGCCGATGCTGGTGGACCAAAATATTACAAGGAACTAATTGAAGGATGGAATGAGATTGCAAAGAATGCCGGGATAAAAATGCCGGAGATGGAGCATTCAACAGCTTTAGATTTCTTACATGAAGTTGATGTGCCCGAAGCTAAGATTGATTCTATTTATGGCGAGCGACCAAATCTTTGGTTATACATTCATGGAGCAGCGCACTATCAGGCAATCTTGGCTAAAAAAGAAGCCGCAGTTAACATTCCTTCAGCCGAAATTTTCAACACAATTAACTGTGAATTGAATAATGATTTCTCGACTTATCCACAAGAGGAGTTGGACAAAGCATGGTACAATGCCATTTATCCCGATCATGGTTGGGGTGGTAAGAATGGCGATATTACCGATAGTCTTTTCTGTGTAGCATTGGAAACAGGTAATGAAATAGGAAAAAAGTTATTAGATCAATCTTTAGAAAGCATTTCTGAGAAGGTGGAGTTAAAGAATACACAAAACATTGTTGTTTTTAACGATTTATCGTGGAGTAGAGATGGATATGCTACTATTAACATATCACATTTGCAAGGAACAAATTGGTTTGTGGCTACAAGTGATGGTAAAAAAGTACCAACGCAGTTAGTAAAAAGCGAAGGCAAAAAAGAGTTGGTATTTAGTTTAAACGATATGCCTTCAATTGGATATAAAACTTTTACAATTAAAAAAGGAAAGCGTCAAAGTGCAGAGATTGAAGCAGGTTCTAACTACTGCGATAATCAATTCTACAAAGTTGAATTTGGGCAAGGGGGAATTACTCGATTATTCGACAAGAACTTAAATAAGGAAGTATTTAATACCACGGCAATGGTTGGTGGCGACTTGTTTCACATGGGCTATGAAGGTAGTGGTGCAGGTGAGTTCGTTACTGTTACAGCTCCTCACTATGGAGGCATGGAACGTGGACATCAGCAAGAAAGTACATGGAGCTTGATAGAATCTGGAGCTATATATTCTAAATTCCAATGTGAGTTTGAGATGGATACCTTTAAGGTTGAGCAGAACATAACAGTGTTTCACCAAAAGAAACAGATCGATTTAGAATACACCATTCCAGATTGGCCGGGAGTTCACAATCGTCAGGTACGAGTTATGTTTCCATTAAATATGAATAAGGAATCACAGATATCGTATGATGTACCTATGGGAATGGTTCATGTGGGGCAAGATGAATTAACTATGCGTCCGGGAGGATCAGCCTGGGGAGGTACTTATCTTCAAAAGTCTGAAGAGATTCATCCGCGTGAGATTCAGAATTTCATGACGGCTAATGGAAGTGGATTTGGATTTACAATGTCAACCAATGTGGTGACTGCCGATTGGGTTGACCCAAGCATGAATTCAGCTGATTATCCGGTTATTAATTCTATTCTTTTATCATCACACAAAAGTTGTCATTGGCAAGGCCCTTGGTATCACCAAACCGGAAGTCATACTTTCAAATTTTCTATCACATCGCACGAGGAAGGCTGGAAGAATGGATTTCATTTTGGAGTTGCTGAAAATCATCCAATGCACACTGTGTTAAAAGAAGAAAAGCAAAAAGGAGAATTACCTGCTGAGAAAAGTTTTGTGAGTACTAATGATCCTTTAACTGTAATTACCACTATCAAAAAAGCTGAAGATGATTCTGATGTGGTTATTCGTGTATTAGAAGCAGAGAATAAGGATAAAACTGTGAAGATTGAACTTCATAAATCTATTAAGTCCATATCTAAGACAGATATGATTGAAGATAATCCGGTTAAGCTGAATCAGAAGGGAAAAATTGTTGAGTTGGAGTTGGGTAAGAGTGCAGTTGAGACTTATAAAATGAAGTAGTTAAAGACAAACCTCGATACAATAATTATTTAGTATGGAAAAAAGAAAAGGTTCATTATATCTGTTAGTCATTAGTTTCGTTTCGACCATTGGCGGTTTTTTGTTTGGATACGACACGGCGATTATTTCTGGTTGTAATTCATTTCTGCAGTCTCATTTCGATTTAACGCCTGCAATGTTAGGTTGGGTAGTGTCTTCTGCACTTCTTGGAACCATTTTCGGATGTGTAGTTTCAGGTATAATAACCGATCGTATAGGGCGAAAGAATGCACTCATTGTCGCAGCAAGTTGTTTGACAATTTCGGCTATTGGTTCGATGTTGCCACCACAGTTTTTGGGTAATCCTGAACATGCTCACTGGTTGACTGCTAACACGAGTTTCTCTTTTAATTTTCTAATTATATTTCGTGTAATTGGTGGTATTGGAGTAGGAATTACATCAGTTGTAGCTCCAATTTATATTTCAGAATTAACTAAACCAGAAAGTAGAGGTAAATTTGTATCTATCTATCAGTTATCCATAACATTAGGGATTTTGTTAGCTTTCATGGTAGACTGGATTGTATTGAGTGGGGCTGGTGAATCGGCAGGTGTCATTACAAATGAGCCTCATGGTTTGTGGAGTTGGTTGTTTGTTCATGAAATTTGGAGAGGCATGTTTGGTACTGAAATTCCAATAGCCTTACTGTTTCTCACTTTGTTGTTTTTCTCGCCTAAAAGTCCAAGATGGTTGGTTTCAAAAGGTAGAAAAGCTGAGGCTTTAACAATCATGACTAGAATTAGTGGATCTGAACAAGCCGAAAAGCAAATGGTAGAAATTAATGAGATGGTTGAAGCTGAAGAAGGTGGATTCAAAGAATTATTTAAACCATTCATGAGAACACCTCTTATGATCGGAATTTTACTTCCTATGTTTTCACATTTAAGCGGAATTGCTGCCATTATGTATTTTGCTCCCAACATCTTAAACGAATCGTTTCAAAGTGTTGAAAGCTCATTTTTAGGAGCCGTATTAGTTGGTGTAGTAAACTCAGTTTTCACCTTTGTGGCAATTCTTAATATTGAGAGGTTTGGTCGTCGTAAGTTACTGCTAATAGGAGTAACAGGTGCTTTCTTATCGCTAACTGGAGTTGGTGTTCTTTTTGCCATAGGGTCCAATTTGGTAATTATACCATTATTGTGTTACGTAGCTAGTTTTGCGTTCTCATTTGGACCAGTAGTTTGGGTTATTATCAGTGAAATTTTCCCAACACGAATTAGAGGCCTTGCTGTTTCAATTGGAAGTTTCTCGCTTATGGTAACTGGCTTTTTTATAACACTTACCAATCCAGTTTTTATAAAAACGATTGAACCTAGTGGAACATTCTTTTTATACGGAGCACTCACACTTCCTGCCATTTGGTTCATTTGGAAATTTGTACCAGAGACGAAAGGAAAAACTCTAGAGCAAATTGAGAAATACTGGAAAACTAAGAAGTGGTAAGTAAAGAATAAAATGAGAAGTATGAGTTTGATTGAAAAATATGCGGTTAAAGATAGTGGCTACCATCCCTTTTTAATTCGAGAAGGTTGGCAGGTTGCACAACTTAATGCAGACGAAAACCAAAAGATTGAGAACATTACAAAGTTGGATGTTCACTTTCAAACTGATGAAGTGTTTCTTTTGCTGAAAGGTAAAGCAGTTCTTATTACGGCATCCATAGAGAGTGGGAAGCCATTATTTGAAATGGAATTGATGCAAGCTGAGGTAAGTTACAATATCCCAAAGAATGTATGGCATAACATTGCCATGTATGACGGGTGTGAAGTCATTATCGTTGAGAAGTCGGATACCCATTTGTCCGATTTTGAATTTCATCAATTATCGGAAGATGAGCAAATGGAAATGAGAGAGAAAGTGACAAGTTTAATTGAAAACGATAAAAAATAAGATATGGCAATTTGGAAAGATGATAAGGAGCTATTCAAGATAGCTAAAAAAGAATTGTTTGTTGCGTTAGTTGGCGATGTGTTGGATAAACTAGGTTATCAGCATCAATTTCTTTCACCTCAGCTTAAGCCGGTGAATACTGATTTTGTGGTTATTGGAAGAGCTATGCCTGTTCTAGAGGCTGATGTGTTTGAAGAGGTAGCAGATAAAACCAATAATCCACTGATGAAGAAGCCTTTCGGGATTATGTTTGAGGCGCTTGATAGCTTGAAAGAAAACGAAGTGTATATATGTAGTGGATCTTCTCCAAGATATGCCCTATGGGGTGGATTGATGAGTACCAGAGCCCTCAAACTAAAAGCGGCCGGAGCAGTTGTTAATGGTTACTCGAGAGATACAAACGAGATTTTGAGTCTTGAATTTCCAACTTTTTCAATGGGAGGATATGCACAGGACCAAGGCCCTCGTGGAAAAGTGATTGACTATAGGGTTCCAATTGAAATTGATGGAGTAAGGGTTAATCCAGGCGATATTGTGTATGGTGACCGTGATGGTGTATTGATTGTACCTCAAGAAGTGGCTGATGAAGCCTTTACGGGAGCCATTGAGAAATCACGTGGCGAACAGCTCGTTAAAGAAGCGCTGGAAGCGGGCATGAGTACGGTTGACGCCTTTGATAAATTTGGAATAATGTAAGCCTAAAAACTATCAAAATGAGAGAGATTGATTTAAAAGGAAAAAAGGCTTTGGTTACAGGCGGTAGCCAAGGCATAGGATCTGAAATATGTCGAGAGCTAGCCAGGTGCGGAGCTGATGTGCTTATAAATTATTACTCCAATAAGGAAAAAGCTGAAATATTAGCTGAAGAGATCAAAAAGGAGCATAAGGTAAAAGCTGTTGTGGCAGGCGCAAATGTCGCCGATTCAGCGCAAGTAAAAGATATGTTCTTATTATTGGATAAAGAGCTTGGGGGCATCGATATTTTGGTAAATAATGCAGGAACTGAAACGGTTGAGCACGTACTGGATTTAGAAGAGGACGCATGGGATAAAGTGATGAATATAAATCTTAAAGGTCCTTGGTTGTGCTCGCGCGAAGCAGGCAGACGAATGCAGGGAAAAGGTGGAGTTATCATCAATATTTCGTCCATTCATGATGTGGTGCCACGTAAGGGCTTAATTCATTATTGCTCTGCTAAAGCGGGATTAAAGATGTTCTCTAAATGTCTGTCATTAGAACTGGCCGAAGATAATGTACGCGTTGTATCTATCGCACCTGGTGCAATTGAGACTGAGATGAACCGTGAAGAGATAAATAAATTTGGTCGTCACAAGTTCGAAGAGTGGATTCCACAAGGAAGAGTTGGCGTTGTTCAAGATGTAGCGCCTTCTGTTGCATTTTTTGCTAGCGACTTGGCCAGCTATGCCACAGGTACCGATGTGTATCTCGATGGATCATATATGAATCATACGATCCAATACGATCCACGACCACAAAAGTAAATATTGAACAAGCGAGTTGGATAATTATTAACATTCGCTTAAGGTTACAGAATTATAATGATGCTCAGTTTATTAGGTAAAATACTTTGTTTGAATACGATTATGATTTTTTATACAGGAAGTTATACACAAGAAGGTGCGCCAGCATCCAATCCAACTGGTGAAGGTATTGGGTGTTTTACACTCGATTTAAGAAATGGAAATGTTAGTCCCTTGGGATATTTCAAGCAAAGAAATCCGAGTTACTTGGCCATTTCGAAGGATAAACATTTTTTGTATGCTGTTGAGGAAATGTACGAAGACCTCAATCCAGAGTTGTATGCATATCGCATTATGCAAGATGGAAAATTGTCTTTGATAAACAAGCAAAAGCTATTTGGCGACTATGCTTGTCATATTGCAATAATAAAAGATCGATTAGTTGTGGCTAACTATGTTTCTGGAAATGTACTTTCTTATCCAATATTGGAGGATGGGAGTATAGCTCCACATAGTCAGTTGATCCAGCATTCTGGTATCGGTCCAAATGCAGAGAGACAAGAAGCTGCCCATGCGCATATGGTTTATCCCTATGGTGATAAACATATGTATGTGGTGGATTTAAGCCTCGATAAGGCTGTAGCATACCGATTTGATGAAGCAGAAAACAGCTGGTTTACTCAGGAAGAAAATGATATTAGCATTGCATCAGGTGCGGGAGCTAGACATATGATAATGGATTCTACTGGTGAATTTGCTTATATACTTAGTGAATTAACGGGAGAGATATTTGTAGCAGAACAGAAGAAGGAACTATTTGATCTTATTCAAAACATTTCATTTGTGCCTCAGTCATTCACCGATGCTTTTGGGGGCGCAGCAATTCGTTTGCATCCGAATGGTAAGTTTCTTTATGCTTCTTGTCGAGGAGCTAATACGCTTGCAATATTTAAGATTGATGCAGTGTCAAATAAACTGACTTTAGTTGGGCATCAATCCAGTGGAGGAGAAACGCCACGTGATTTTAATATTGATCCAACTGGTCAATGGTTGATAGCTGCCAACCAGGATTCGAACTCGTTAGTGGTTTTTAAAATAAATCAAGACTCGGGTGAGCTTACAATGCATTCCGAAATATCGGTTGATACGCCTGTAAATATAACTTGGCTCGATTAAGTGCTGACTTACTAAAGTTTACTATCAGTAAAGAAAAATACAATGATTGAATTAAAAGGGATGGCTTGGGATCATCCGCGAGGATATGAGCCTTTAAGAGCGGCATCAAAGGAGTTTTCAAAACTTCATCTAGAAGTCTCCATTAAATGGGATGTTAGGTCGTTAAAGGAGTTTGGCGACATGCCTATTGAATCTTTAATCGAAAGGTATGATTTGATTACCATCGATCATCCTTATATGGGGCAAGCCGATAAAAATGGCTTACTTCAAGCTCTTGAGTCGCATATTTCAAAAGCATCGTTAAACAAGCTTGAAGAACAATCGGTTGGACCAAGTTTTAAGTCCTATCAATATAATAATCATATTTATGCCTTACCTATTGATGCGGCTGCTTTAGTTGGTGCCTATCGTAACGATATTGTTGAGAATAGAGGGCTTGTTTTGCCTAAAACGAAAGAGGAGTTAAAACGCTTTTATTGTCATTTGCCGAATGATTTATCAATAGCATGGGCACTTTGTCCGACTGATTTCTGGTGTACATTTTTAACCTTATGCGCACAGAGTAATGGTCGCGATTTTATTAATGGTCAAGGTATTGATTTGGAAATTGGCATAAGGGTTCTGGACGAGATAAAGAGTCATCTTGACTATTTGCATCCAAGATCAATGGAGTGGAACCCTATTCAGATACTTGATCACATGGGAGCTAATGACGATATTGTTTATTCGCCTTACTTATTTGGGTATACCAATTATTCACGCTTAGGATATGCGAAAAACTTGGTTCACTTCTGTAATAGCCCACAAAATAAGGAAGGAATATCTACAATACTTGGCGGCGTTGGACTTGCGGTATCCTCTCACAGCTCAGTAGCCGACTTGGCTGCTAAATTTGTTGAGTTCGTGGCAGGAGAAGTGATTCAAGAGGGAATCTTTACCGATAATGGTGGACAGCCAGGAAACCTAAGGGCATGGACAAGCAGTAAGAACAATGAGTTGTGCAATAACTTTTTTAAGGATACTCTACATACGCTTGAAACAGCCTATGTGCGTCCTCAGTTCCCAGGATGGAACCAGTTTCAAGAACAAGGGGCTGATATGTTACATGCAGGTGTTGCAGCCTATCGGAATAGTAGAAGTGTGATTAAGAACTTGAACGAACTATACCAAACAATTATATAAGATGACAAACTTTGAAACAGTTGTAATAGAGAAAGTGGATAAGGTAGCCATTCTTAAATTCAATCGTCCTGAACAGTTGAATGCCATGAATAGGCAAATGATGGATGAAATTATCGAAGCCATTGATTTGATTAATTGTGATGAAGATGTTTGTGTGGCAATGATTTGTGGTGAAGGACGAGCATTTATGGCTGGAGCTGATATTAAAGAATATGGTAGCCAGACCAATGAAGAATTTATTGCTTTTCAACAGAAAGGAAAACGTTTATACGAATCCATTGAAAATTCAAGTAAACCATGGATTGCAGCAGTTGATGGCTTTGCGCTAGGAGGTGGTTTAGAAATAGCCCTATCGTGCGATATGCTCGTGGCTTCAGATCAATCTAAAATGGGCTTACCCGAAGTTTTCTTGAGCCTTATCCCTGGTGGAGGAGGAACTCAACGTTTAATCCAAAAAATTGGAATTAATCGGGTTAAGGAGATGTTGTTTTTTGGTGCACAATATAATGCCAAAGAGTTAAACAACTGGGGAATTATCAATCGAGTTTTTAGCAACAATTCCTTTATGGACGAAGCATTGACCTTTGCTAGTAAATTATCCCGCCGTTCGGCACAATCCATTACTCAATTAAAGCGCTTGGCTAATTTGAGTACGACAACTCTGGATTTTAATCAACGAATAGAAGATGAGGCTCAGACGGTTAAAGATTTGTTTCTTCAAGATGAAGCACAGGCGGCCATACAGAATTTCATTAAAAAATCAGAAAAGTAGATCATGGAAAATAACGGACCATTAAAAGGCTTGGTTGTTGCAGATTTTTCACAATTGGCTCAAGGCCCTTGGGCTACTCAACAACTAGGCGACATGGGTGCTGATATCATTAAGATTGAGCCCCCAAAAGGAGATTGGATGCGACATTATTCGTATGGGAACCTCTATCCCGAAGGAGAAAGCATCTCGTTTGTAAGTTTCAATAGGAATAAAAAAAGCATTGCGCTTGACCTTAAATCGGAAGAGGGCAAGAAAATTGCCAAGGATATTATTTTGAAGGCGGATATTCTTCTGGAGAATTTCCGCCCTGGGGTAATGGAGCGTTTAGGTTTAGGTTATGAAGAAATTAGGAAGTTACATCCCGGCATCGTTTATTGTTCTAGTTCAGGTTATGGAGCTTCTGGTCCCTACTTAAAACGACCCGGACAAGATTTAATGGCCCAATCCATAAGTGGAGGAGCGGCACTTAATGGCAAAAGAGGAGACGTACCTGTTGTTACTGCTGTTGGCCAAGCCGATTTACTAACAAGTTTGTTTATTGTACAATCGGTACTAGCTGCTATCTATTCGAGAAGTATTTCGGGAAAAGGGCAAAAGATTGAAGCCAACTTAATGAACTCTGCAGTTGGTTTTCATATTCAGGAAGTAACAGCCTTCTTGCATAAAGGAGAGAATCCAGAGAAGAGCGCTAGTGGCATTCCAAACCCTTGGTTAGGTGCACCTTATGGCTTGTATAATACAAAGGATAGTTTTGTGGCAATTGGTATGAACTCTGTTCAGAAAGTTGCACAAGCCATTGGTTTTGAGAAGTATGATTCTGCTGAGTTTGATTCCAATAACATTATTGAGGGAAGAGATGAAATTCGTTTCGATTTTGACGAGGTATTCAAGACCAAGACAACAGATGAATGGTTAGAAATTCTTTTGGAACATGATATCTGGTGCTCTCAGGTCAATACATTTAATGAGATGGTTGAAGATCCTCAGATCAAGCACAACCAGATGATTATTGAGTATGAACACCCAACAATTGGAAAAGTGAAAACGACAGGATTTCCAGTGTCATTTGGCGAAACACCTCAGCAGATTTACAAACCAGCTCCTTTACTAAATGAGCATGCAGGGGAGATATTAAAGGAGTTTTGCAATTTTAATGATGATGAGGTAACATCATTTTTAAATGCTCCAAAGTAGTTTATTTAAGATAGAAATCGTCTAATATCTTGATACTAAAAACAAACACATGAAACTAGGATTCGGATTATATAAGCACATGCTCAACGAAGAGCACTATAAGTTTGCCAAGCAATGTGGTGCAACACATTTAGTTGTTCATTTAGTCGATTACTTTGGTAACGATGATAATAATAAGGAAAATGCCAATCAACCTATTGGAGAGAAAGATGGCTGGGGAGGTGCAGGTAATGGGCAACTTTGGAGTTTAGAAGAAATTTTAAGAATTAAAAAAGAAATCAATAGTCACGGTTTGGAATGGGAAGCTATTGAAAACTTTGATCCTGCAATATGGCACGATATTCTTTTGGATGGTCCCAAAAAAGAAGAGCAGATTGAATTAGTTAAAGAACAAATTCGGATTGTTGGTAAGGCCGGTATCCCATATTTTGGATATAACTTTTCTTTAGCTGGCGTTTCGAGCCGCGATATTGGACCTTATGCGCGTGGAGGGGCCGAGTCGGTAGGAATGAATGGAGCGGTTGATGAAACACCTATTCCAAATGGTATGGTTTGGAACATGGTATATGATAAAAATGCTTCAGAAGGAACATTAGCTCGTATCGGCCATGACGAATTGTGGAAACGTCTGGAGTACTTTTTGAAAAATTTGGTTCCTGTTGCCGAAGAAGCTGGTGTAATATTGGCTGCTCACCCCGATGATCCCCCGATGCCGTATGTAAGAAATACACCACGTTTGGTTTATCAACCGGATATGTATCAGCGTTTAATTGACATCAAACCAAGTGATAATAGTAAACTAGAGTTTTGTTTAGGTTCGGTTGCTGAAATGACTGAAGGAGATGTATACGAAGCCACCGATCGCTACTCAAAACAAAACAAGGTAGGATACATTCATTTCCGAAATATTATTGGCAAAGTGCCAAACTATAAAGAGGTGTTTGTTGACGAAGGAGATATCGATATGATTAAGATACTACGCATTTTGAAAAAGAATAATTTTCAAGGCGCTTTAATTCCCGATCACACACCACAAATGAGTTGCGCGGCACCTTGGCACGCAGGAATGGCTTATGCCATGGGATTTATGAAAGCAGCTATTTCGAGAGTTAACGAAGAAAAATAAGGACGATTAATATATTAAAAGCATGAATAAAGGGAAAGTTATAACATTTGGAGAAATAATGTTGAGGTTATCAACGCCGGGTTATTTAAGGTTTTCTCAAGTGTCTGAATTTACTGCTACCTATGGAGGAGGTGAAGCTAATGTGGCTGTCTCATTAGCCAATTATGGTATACCTGTTGATTTTGTTACACGTCTGCCAGAAAATGATTTGGGACGAGCTTGTACCATGGATCTACGAAAACATGCAGTTGGCGTAGATAACATTATCTATGGAGGGGAGCGTTTAGGTATCTATTTTCTAGAAACAGGAGCAGTAAGTCGTGCCAGTAAGGTAGTTTACGATCGTGCATACTCAGCTATCTCAACCATAAAAAGTGGAATGGTAAAGTGGGATAAGGTGTTTGAAGGAGCCACTTGGTTTCATTGGACAGGAATTACACCTGCAATTTCACAAGGAGCTGCTGATGTTTGTTTGGAAGCAATCGAAGAAGCGAATAAAAGAGGTATTACAGTTTCAACGGATTTGAATTATAGAAAGAACCTGTGGAACTACGGTAAGGAAGCCAATGAGGTAATGCCTAAGTTGGTTTCGGGATGCGATGTTATTTTGGGTAACGAAGAAGATGCTGAAAAAGTATTAGGCATTAAACCATTTGGCATTGATGTAACCGGAGGGCATATCGAAGCGGATGCTTACTTATCGGTATCGCAACAAATAGTTGAGCAATTTCCAAGATGTAAGAAGGTGATTACCACCTTACGTGGATCAATCAGTGCCAATCATAACTCATGGACTGGTGTTCTTTACGATGGAAAAACACTTTACAAAGCCAACAATACCTACCAGATAACGCATATCGTTGATCGTGTTGGTGGTGGTGATTCTTTTATGGGAGGTTTAATATATGGACTTCTTACTTATCCAACTGATGATCAGAAAGCGCTCGATTTTGCCGTGGCAGCATCGTGCCTTAAGCACACCATCTTTGGCGATTATAATCAGGTAAGCGTTGAGGAAGTTGAGAAGTTGATGAATGGTGATAGTTCAGGTCGTGTTTCACGTTAATTGTAGATAAAACTAAGATGGCTAGATTTTCAAGAATTGAAGTAGCATTAAAAATGAAAGAAATTGGCATGGTTCCAGTTTTCTTTCATTCCGATCTAGAGGTATGTAAGCTGGTTGTAAAGGCTTGTTATATAGGTGGGGCAAGATTGTTTGAGTTCGTTAATCGTGGCGATTATGCACATGAGGTATTTAGTAATTTAAATAAATGGTGTGAACAAGAATGTCCTGAAATGATCCTTGGTGTTGGCTCTGTGATTGATGCAGGAACCACCGCTTTGTATTTGCAACTAGGTGCCAATTTTATTATTTCGCCCATATTAAATGCTGAGATGGCTAAAGTATGTAATCGTCGTAAGGTTGCTTGGTCGCCAGGTTGCGGTTCTTTAAGCGAAATATCGCAAGCCGAAGAATTAGGAGCTGAAGTGGTAAAAATATTTCCTGGTGAGCAAGTTGGTGGATCTGAATTTGTAAAAGCCGTGTTAGGGCCTTTCTCGTGGTCGTCAATAATGCCAACCGGAGGTGTGAGGCCGGAGTACGATAATTTAAAGAAGTGGTTTGATGCTGGTGTTCATTGTGTTGGCATGGGTTCGCAACTTATTCCTCAAAAGGTGATTGAGGCAGGTTCGTACACTGAGCTTACATTAAATGTTAGGTCTACTTTAGATATGATTTGTGCGATACGTCAAAAGTCATAATGAATAATCAACTTTTAAATAATAATGGTTTGATATGATGGAAGTGATAATTATTCATGCTTTAGGGCTATAATTTGTCGTTATAGGACAATGATTCTGACTTGTTCTTTAGTCTGATAAATTGTAATTTTAAACATCATCAAATAGTAGTTTTTAGTTCGAGTTGATGCATAATATTCAACTTTTTTTACTATAACAAGCTAAAACGATTTAGCGGAAGAATGAGGAAAGTATAATGCCTGATTAATTGAAGATTAATACTTTCTTCATTATGATATTGGGCGATTATAGTAACAGCGTAAAATGAAAAACATGAATTATATACAGATGAAGACAAAAGCATTTTCTGAAATAGCTATTATCAGATACGCCTTTTTAAGTATTGTGATGTTATCTACATTGAGTTTGAAAGCGCATGAAAGTGCTGGTAGAAGTCAAATTCATGAGATGAATGACAACTATAAGTTGTACCAAATTTGTAAAAATGATATTGAAGGATTCTCTAGCCAATTAAGTGGAGGTATGTATCCTTATCCTTCCTTACGCGCCGATGTGTACAATGCAATGATCGCTAGGGCATCAACAGGTGAGTCGGGTTTTGATTTCCTTACTGCTGTGGTACCAGTCGAATATTCTGGTGATATGGTCAATTTCTTCTTTTATTCAGACATTGACTTAAATAACCTTGAACCATATGACATTAAGGTTAACGATAAGCCTTTGTTATCTTTTGTTCCTGAGAAAAATGGCAACTTAGAAATATTGAGCAATCCGGGACATGGTGATGCAAAATACATTTTGCAAAAACGTGATCATAATGGAGACGGAGTAGGAGCATTTCGATTAAGTGTACCTGCTAATATGTTGGTAAAAGGTGAACAAGCTAAAATATCTGTGTATGGGCAGGCTAAAGGCACCAATGCTTGGTTCATGTTATTCAAATCCACCAATATAGTACATTGGTTAAAGAATTCAACTCAGCACGAGGTTTCGTTTTCGATTAAGCAGTTTACTGATAAGTTGTTAATTGATGCGCCTGCACATTGGGTTGGAAAGAAAGTGTCTGTTGTTTCTGATGGTAAGAAAAGTAAACCAGCTACGTTTAAATTACAAGGGGAAATGGCAAAAGCTGCTGTATCAGCCGATGCCCCTAGAAAATCGTTCCAGATAAAATATGGCGATGCTGTTTACAGTGTTGAATTTCCTAAAGGAGATGGAGATGTTAGTGAGAATATCGTGAAGGGAGATTTCTATTTCGCATCGCATGCGCATTCACACAATGGTTGGTTAGGTGATTTTAGTAAACGTTATCGTCCTGAATATTACCAGGCATACAAGCCGTTTTTTGAAAATAAGTATGAGAAGGGTTTGCTTTCAATCATGAATTCAAGTCATCAGGATATTGCTTGGGTCGACCGTCCGGAGGCTTGTATAATAATGCGCGATACGCTGCTTTTCACCCCTATTATTAAAGCTGCTTTGGCTCGCGAAGATTATGGTTTTGATATTGAAGATGGATTAATGTTACGCGAGTATATTGAACGTCATCCTGAATCGAAGGCAAAACTGACCGAATTATTAAATCGCAAATTACTTTCGGTAGGAGCCACTTACAATTGTCCTTACGAAGATATGTACGATGGCGAGGATTTAGTGCGTCAATTGTATTTAGGTAAGTTATGGGTTAAGAAGAATTTTGGAGGATACGATTCCAAAGTTTATTGGAATGTGGATGTTCCTGGAAAAACAGCTCAATTACCTCAGATTCTGAAAAAGGCAGGTGTTGATTACATGATCATTAGTCGCCATGCTAAAACAATGGTGCATTGGGCAAGTCCGGATGGCAGTTCAGTATTTACTTATTCTCCGGGACATTATGGTGCTGATTTATTACAATTAGAAAAAGGCATTGATGAGCAAATGAAATATGGAGCCGAGCAAGTTGTTTGGTGGAGTCAATATTTTGAAGGAGGAGAAACACAAACGCCACTTCTTTCAAGTCAGGACATGCTTCCGGCTATCGATTACTCTGAGTTTATCGATAAATGGAATGAAACAGAATCAGTAATAGATAATGAAGATACTGAAAGAGACGTTTATTTGCCGTCAATGGAGTTAATGACTGTTGATGAGTTTATGCCATTGGCTGAGCAAAATGCAAGGTCTATCGATACCATTAGAGGCGAGCGTCCTAATGTATGGGTTTATATACATGGCCCAGCCCATCACGATGCGTTGACGGCCAGTCGTAAAGCATCAAAGTTATTGCCTGCAGCAGAGAAATTCCTAACAGTAGCTTCTGTGTTAGATGAAGAAAAAATGCCTTATCCATATCAAGAACTCGATGCCGGATGGCAAGCAAAAATATATCCCGATCATGGTTGGGGAGGTCACGATGGCGATATCACTGATAACTTATTTAAAGAGAGTTTGGTGGAGTCGCAAGTAATAGGAGAGAAGTTATTAGATAAGGCTACTAACTTTATTGCTCAACGCGTAAAAACGCAAGAGAAGAAAGGTATTCCAGTGGTGCTTTTCAACAGCTTATCATGGGAAAGAACGGATCCAGTAAATATTGCCTTAGATTTCCTTAAGGGAAAAGCAATGGGGTTAAGTGTGATTAACGCTGAAAAAGTAAATGTACCAATTCAATATACAGAAGTTATTAAACATGATGATGGCAGTATCAAACATGCCAAAATTGTATTTGTAGCTGAAAATATTCCTTCGGTTGGATACAAAACATTCTATGTTAAACCTGAGATGAAAAGTAATTATTCGGATGCAACACCTAATTACAAAGGGGTATATGAGAATGATTTTTACAAAATTAATTTTGTTGATGGAGGAATTGACCAGGTTTACGATAAAGAATTAAAGAAGAATTTATTTGCGACTAATGAATTCAAGGTTGGAGAGATTTTTACGCTTCAATCGGAAGGTAACGGAGCCGGTGAGTTTGGTGATGTACAGCAACCATTCATGAAGAATTTTGATCAGGTAAGTATCCATAATCCAAAATGGACACTTGTTGCTTCGGGTGAAGTATTCTCAACTTATCGTTTAGAGCAACAAATCAGACATGCGAAAGTGGAAAAAAACGTCACCATTTATCACAAATTAAAACGTATTCAATTCGATAACAGATTGCACAATTGGGATGGTGAAATGTATCGAGAATTCAGAACGGCTTATCCGGTTGCGATCAACAATTCAACTGTATCTCATGAAGTTCCTTACGGAGCAGTACAAGTTGGTAGAGATGAAATTAATAGTGCAGGCGAGCGTTATACACCTCTTTGCAAAGATGTTCATCCTAGAGCAATTATGGATTGGATCTCAGCTGAAGATAATGAGCATGTTATTACGCTTAGTTCTTCTGTTGCTGCTGCCGATTGGATTAACCCAACTAAAGATGGTGATGCTGATTTGTTACAGCATGTATTATTGGCTAGTAGAAAATCATGCCATTGGGAAGGAAACGAGTATTCTCAAGCAGGTAGTCACTCATACAGCCATGTTTTAACTTCTAACCGAGTAGGAGATGTAAATGGGTCAAGAGTTTCGAAGCAGTTTAATGAGCCAATTAAAGTAGTTATTAATCCTGAAAAATCTACCAAAGCTAGTTTGGCTGAAAATGTTGAGTTCTTTAGTATTGATAAGGAGAATGTGATTGTTACAGCTATTAAAAAAGCCGAAGACGGAGAAGAGCTTGTTGTGCGCATGTATGATACAGAAGGTAAAAAAGCTGTTGTCAGTTTAAGTTCTCATTTTGAATTAGAAAACTTAATGCATACTAACATCATTGAGGAGAATCCAAAGGAAGTTAAAGAGATTAAGGTTTCGCCGTACGGAATAGAGACATATCAGCTTGAGGTGAAGTAAAGAAAATCGTCAAAATAGTATATATGAAAGTCATAGGTAAAAGTTTTGTAGCCATAGTATTGGCACTTGTAGGCATAAATGCATGCAATGTCCCTTCTAAATCGACTATTGAATTAGCAAATAAAGGAGCATTAAAATATGTTGATACGCGAGTTGGAACTGCAGCCAGTATTGCTGATATTACAGTTACCGAAGTTGAGGAGCCTATGGGTTATGTTTCGCCAATTGTAGGTAATCCATCTGCTTTAACGCATTGGACACCGCAAACGGCGGTCTGGACAGATCGTGTGATTACTGTACCCGTACCTTATTGGTACGATCAAGAAACGATACAAGGTTTTCGTGGTACGCGTTACCCTAATGGTGCAGTAGTTGGCGACTGGGGTGCCATGTGTGTGATGCCAATGACAGGTGATGTCGTAATAGATGCAGATGATCGCGCCTCAAAATTTAGCCACGATAGTGAGATTGCTAAACCGCACTATTACTCAGTTCAATTAGATGATTATAATATTAAAGCTGAATTAACAGCAGCCTCAAAAACGGCTTTTTTTCAATTCACTTTTCCAGAATCTAATCAATCATCCATTTTAATCGATGGTGTTTTTGTGCCTGGTTATTATAAAGTTATTCCGGAAAGGAATGAGATTGAAGGATATTCTGTTATTGCTGGCCATTTCAGAAATCATTTTGTGGCTAAGTTCGATAAGGAATTTGAAGTCTACAATATAGATAGGTTGCCTAATGTAGTTGGTGCTGAACTGGTTCCTGATGGTTTTCGGGCAGCCTATTATAACAATGATAAGTTTGAAGGCGAACCTGATGTTTTCGTGAACTATTCTGAATTGAATTACGATTGGTTAAAAGAACCTGCAGAAGGTGTTGTAGCTGATTTCTTTTCGGCAAGGTACGAAGGAACAATGCATGCAAGGCATTCGGGAGATCATACATTCGAACTAACCACTAAAGATGGTACTCGAATGTATATTAACGATGCTTTGGTAATCGACAAATGGGAGTATAGAGCAACGGGTACTAACACTCATACAGTTAATCTAACCAAAGGCGAAAAATATGATATTCGCATTGACTATTATGACGGATCAAGTACCACAGAGATGCATCTAAGATGTGCAGAACCTGTGAAACCAAATCCTGAACTTGGACCTCAAATGGCACTTAAAGGAGCCGATGGAAATGCGGTTTACGTAAGTTTTGCTACCAAAGCTAATGAAGTGATAAAAATGAAAGTTGGTACTTCTTTAATTGATATAGCACAGGCGCGTGCTAATATGGATGAAGAGTTTGCTGATTTTGACTTTGATAAAGCTGTAGCTAAAGGAGCTGATGTTTGGGAGAATGAATTAGATATGATTCAGGTAGACGGTTCAGAAGATGATAAAGCTATTTTTTATACAGCCTTAACCAAGTGTTTTGTTAATCCTCGTAATTTAAATGAAGATGGTCGATACTTTAGCCCATTTGATTATCAAGTTCATGAAGGGGTAATGTACACCGATTTATCTATTTGGGATACTTTCCGTTCTTTACATCCGCTTTGGGTTATTGTTAAACCTCAGGAAACAACCGACATCATTAACGGTATGTTGAATACTTATCAACAAGGAGGTTGGTTGCCTAAATGGCCAAATCCATGGTATCGAAGTATAATGATGGGAACGCATGCTGATGCTGTTATTGCCGATGCGTACTTAAAAGGCATTAGAGGTTTTGATACTGAAATGGCTTTCGAAGCCATGCTTAAAAATGCCAATGAAAAAGGAAATCGTGGTTTCTCAGGTCGAGTGGGAATAGATTACTTTAACGATATTGGTTATGTACCAACCGACATTTTCGGATTTTATGGCGAACCTGTTGCACGTACATTAGAATTCTCTTACGATGATTATTGTATTGCTCAAATGGCTAAAGCTTTGGGTAAAGATAATTATTACGAAGAGTACATGGAGCGATCAAAGCGATACATCAATGTACTGGATAAAGAAACCGGTTTAGTTCGCGGGAAGAAAACAAATGGCGAATGGTTAGAACCTTTCGATAAGAGTATAAGTGTGTGGGCACAAGGAACAGATCATGATACAGAAGTGTATTATAAGAATCACACTTTGCTAGTCCCTCACGATGTGCCAGGATTGGCTGAGTTTATGGGAGGCGAAGACCAATTAGAGGCTTATCTTGATGACTTCTTTGATAATGATATGTATTATGTGGGTGACGAGTTTTCGATGCATGCCCCTTATATGTACAACTTTATTGGTACACCCTGGAAAACTCAAAAGGTTGTTCGTGATATGCTGTTTAAGTATTTCTTTAACGATGTAGGTGGCCTTCCCGGAAACGACGACTGTGGTCAGGTATCATCGTGGTATGTTTTTGGAGCAATGGGATTTTATCCGGCATGTCCCGGTGACCCAATTTATCAACTTTGTAGCCCTGTGTTAGACAAAGTGAGTATTAATGTTGGAGAGGGAAAAACCTTTACTGTAATTGCCAACAATAACTCCAGAGAGAACGCCTATATTCAATCGACTACTTTAAATGGTAAGCCGTATAATAGGTGCATTTTAGACCATACTGATCTAATGAATGGTGGCGAACTAGTGTTTGAGATGGGGGCGGAGCCGAACATAAAATGGGGATTAAAGTAGTTAAAAATAGATATAGATGAACTTGAAACAAGCTAGAATTGCATATTGCCTTATACTATTGTTTGTAGGAACTATAATGAGAGTTGATGCTCAATCAAAATATGGAGAGCATCAACCGTATTCGTCCTATTGGTTTATTGATGAGTTGTTGAAATGGGATCCTGAAACTGATTCAGATGCCAGTGTTTATCAAATCAAGGGAAAAGATAAAATTTGGTTGGGAAAAACGACAAGTTCAGATTATTATATTGCATCTTTAGAGAAGGAAGAAAATCAGAAAGAATCGATCATTCAAGTAATATCTGTAGCTAAAGATGGTTCCAAAAGTAAGGCATCAAAAAACATTGTTCACTGGAAATAAATGAGTAATAAAACTAAATATATAAAGGAAGCTTGTGTTGAAGGCATAAAGCAGGCACAGAATGCTGAGAAACAAGGCGCTGATAGAATTGAACTTTGTGCTCGATTAGATTTGGATGGTTTAACACCTGATATGGAAACTATTTCTTCGGTGTTTCAAAAGTGTAACATTCCCATTCGAGTTATCATTCGCCCGGTAGGAGGAGGTTTTATCTACTCCAGTGCCGAGTTTGAGGAAATGAAACAATCCATTATAGCTTGTAAAGAATTGGGTGTTGAAGGCGTTGTTTTTGGGATTACTACAAAAGAGAATACTTTGGATATTTCAAAAACCAAAGAACTAGTGCAGTTGGCGCATCCTTTAAAAGTAACCATACATAAGGCTATTGATAGCGTAGAAAAACCATTAGAGGACTTAGATAGATTATTGGAGATTGAAGGGGTAGATGCAGTACTCACATCAGGTAAGGGACAAACCTGGAAAGATGGCGAAAATCTGCTTCTACAAATGATTTCCAGAGCAGGAGATAAAATGGAGATTATTGCTTGTGGAAAAGTTACTAACGATAATATGGAAACCGTCCATGAAAGCCTGCAATCTTCTGCTTATCATGGTAAATTGATTGTAGGTCAACTATAAAAAAAGTGTAAGAATTTATATTCACAATAGTATTATGAGAAGTATTTTAAAAATAGTAGGTATTGGTTTTTTAATAAGTGTAGTGCTTTTAGGATGTGGAGGAAATGCCGATAAGAAACAGGCATTGCCAAGAATTGCCATTACGGGTTTAGCAATAGAATCGAGTACGTTTTCTCCAGCTACAACCACAGAAGACGCCTTTCATGCTTATTATGGAGATGAGGTTTTTAAATACTTTCCCTTTCTAAAAGCTGATTCTGCACTAAGAAAGCAAGCCGACTATTTTCCTGCTGTAAAAGGGCATGCCATTCCTGGAGGAATTGTAACACGCGAAGCATACGAATCTTTAATGTCGAAAACTTTAGATCGCTTGCGTAATAATCTGCCTTACGATGGATTATTTTTTGATATACATGGAGCAATGAGTGTTGAAGGTCTGGACGACCCAGAGGGAGACATGATAGCTCGAATTCGAGAAGTAATAGGTTTTGATTGTGTCATATCCACTTGTATGGATTTACATGGAAATGTTTCGGAACGCTTGGCAGAAAACACTGATTTAATGACCTGTTATAGATTGGCTCCTCATGAAGATGCTTTTGAATCTAAGAAAAGGGCATTGGTGAATTTAATTGACAGATTGGAAAGTGGAAAAGGAAAACCAAAATATAAGGCATGGATTCCTGTGCCGATATTATTACCAGGAGAGAAAACAAGCACACGTATTGAGCCCGGTAAAAGCTTGTATGCAAAAGTAGCGCCGGAAGCTGCCAAAGAAGGCGTTATTGATGCTGCTATTTGGGTAGGCTATGCTTGGGCAGATGAGCCAAGAAATCATGCTGTGGTTATGGTTACGGGAGATGATCAGGTTCAGGTACAAACATCTGCTGAGATGTTGGCACAAAGCTTTTGGGATGTGCGTAATGAATTTGAATTTGTGGCACCTACTTTACCATATGAAGAAGCCATTAAAAAGGCACTCAACAGTGATAAGAAACCATTTATCTTGAGTGATATGGGCGATAACCCAACAGCGGGTGGTGCTGGTGATGTAACTTGGACTTTGACTGAGTTGTTGAAAATTAAGGAGCTAAAAAGAAAAGGTGGAAAATCATTGATTTATGCATCTATTCCTGGTCCTAAATTGATAACACAAGCTATGGAGCTAGGTGTTGGAAAAACAGTTAAAGCATATGTTGGGGCTGAAGTTGATGATCGTTTTGCCAAACCAATTTTATTGGAAGGAGTAGTTAAAGCTATTCATAAAGGTGACAGAAATGCCGAAGTTGAAGTGGTGGTGCAGGTAGGTAATATATCGGTAATTGTAACTAAAAAACGTAAGCCGTATCACAATGAACACGATTTTACTCAATTGGGTTTAGAACCTCGTAAAGCGGATATTGTTGTTGTGAAAATTGGTTATCTAGTACCTGATTTATATAATATGCGTGGTGATTGGGTGATGGCCTTAACACCCGGAGGTGTTGATCAAAACTTAGAGCGCTTGGGGTATAAACGTATCAAACGGCCAATGTTTCCGTTGGATAAAGATATGACAACTCCAGATTTAAGTGTACGATGGATTCCAATTTCAGGCTCTGAAAGATAATAGAAGGTCAAAGGTAATACCATTTTTACGGTAAATAAATAGGTATAATATGCTATCCGCATCCTCTGAAAAAAGGATGCGGATTTTTTTATAATGCAAGTATATGCTCATTTATGGTTTATGAACTCGCCATAGGAGAACAATTTGTTACTTTCAAGTAATAAACAGTGCTGGCATTGATCGTATTAAGCTTGTAAATTTGTAGAGATAAAAAAATAAAGGGCATTAGCCTATTTTTTTGAACGAATTGCAAAACCGGTTTTGCAAAAAACACAACTCAATTGAAAAAGGTTTCTTTACAAGACATTGCCAGCAGATTAAATGTGGCTAAATCCACCGTGTCGATAGTTTTAATCCACCAATTATACCAATTGTATTCCAAAATGATTGATAAATCATTTTGCTAATTACAATGGTTAATGCCGATACAAAAGCACAGATTGATTTTTTTATC